>CALANQ010000309.1 GCA_937926025.1 uncultured Acidimicrobiales bacterium | reverse complement strand
TGGCTGTGGGTCGGTTCGAACCTGGGGCAGAAGCGGCGCAAGCGGCTCGGCCAGGTCGTGCGAGGCAGGTTCGCCCGGCGCCGTGAGCTGGCCACGCTCGCGGTCGACGGTCCGACGCCCGGCCGGTTCCTGCTGGGACGGCACCGGGGCTGGGGCGACACCGTCTTGGCTACCGAGTCACGGATGCACATGACGCTGCCGCCTCGGTGGCGTCGACGCCGGCGTGCGTGGTTCCAGGCGCACCAGTTCGACCGGGGTGCCGTCGGGCTGTTCGGCGCCAGCCGGGCCTACAAGTCGGTGGTGCTCACGTCGGGGATCAAGGTGTGGGACGGCCCGATGATCATCTCGTCGGTGAAGGGCGACCTGCTCGAAGCCACCTATGCGGAGCGGTGCGCGGCCGGCGAGGTGAAGGTGTTCGACCCGACGGGGTCGCTGCTCGATGCCGATGGCGACTGCCCGTACGTGACGGCCAACTGGTCGCCGGTGGTGGAGGGGATGTCGGCGCAGGCCGCGCAGGCGGCAGCGAAGGCCCTCTCTGATGCGAAGCCGGCCGACACCGGGACGACCAACTCGGAGTTCTTCTCCCAGCAGGCGACCCAACTGCTGGCCGGGCTGATCTGGCTGGCGGGGAACCTGCCACGGGACCACAGCGGCGTCTTGTGGGGCGTCGGCCAGGTGGCGCACTGGGTGTTCCGGTTGACGCCGATGGACACCGACGAGGGGCCGTCGCTCCAGCGTGCCGTCGACCGTGCCCGGCAAGGAGCCGAGCGGGCCGGCAACACGGCGAAGGAGCTCGAAGCGGACCGGGTGGAGGGCTGGTTGGCGGGGGTGTGGGCGCAAGCACCCGAGACCCGTGGGTCGGTGTACGCGAACGCGCAGAACATGTTGTGGCCGTGGCAGTCGCCGCAGGTCGAGATGTCGGCGGTCACGAACGAGATCGACCTCGAGTGGCTGCTCGACTCGACAGGAGGCCGGGCCAACACGTTGTACATCTGTGCTCCGCCGTCGGAGATGCGCCTGTACGCCCCGGTGTTCGCCGGGCTGCTCAACGACATGCTCGCCCAGCTCGCCGCCCACTTCAACCGGTCCGGGAGGCCGTTGGACCCGACGCTGGCCATCGTCGTGGACGAGGCTGGCAACACCCCCATCAACGACCTCCCGGAGTACGCGTCGGTCGTTGCGGGGATGGGCGGCCTGTTGATCACGGTGTGGCAGTCGGTGTCGCAGATCGAGTCGAAGTTCGGGCAGCGCACCGGGACCCTGCTGGCCAACATGCTTACGAAGATGCTCATGGCCGGGCAGTCCGACGCGGACACCCTGGAGATGTTCCGCAAGCTCATCGGTGAGGAAGAGGTGGCGCAGGCCTCGCTGTCGGGCGCCACTGGTGGCCTCGCCGGGCACACACAGGTCCAGCAGTCCACGACGGTCACGTCGATGGCACCCGAGACGATCATCCGTCAGATGCGCGTCGGTGACGCCGTGGTGATCCACGGCACCCTGCCACCGGCGCACGTACGGGCGATCCGGTGGTGGGAGGACCCGCTGTTCCGTGCACGCGATGCGTCGCGGGCGGCCGAGCGCGACACGTCGTGGTCAGCGGCCGCTGATCCGTCGTGTCGGGATCTCGATCATCCGTCGCCTGCGACGTCGGCCGAGGCGTCGCACGTGGCCAGCGCCGATGCGTCGCACGGGCCCGCCTCCGACCTGTCGTGGGCGTGCGGGAACTGCGGCTTGTTCTTCGAGACCGAAGCCGAGGCGATCGACTGCGAGGTCGGCCACGGCGTCGACACGGTGAGCGTGGACGGCGACGAGGAGGTGGCCCCGATGTAGGGGCTGGCGGGTTCGTGAACGGGGCGATGACACCGGGATCGACCGCACCCCACAGAGGGTGCGCACACATGGAGATAGTTGCGATGGCTGAAGGGACACTGTTCGATGACAACGATGAACTGGGACGACCTGCTGGTGGGGATGCTCGACGAGTCCGAGATGGTGTTTCTCGACCCTCAGTGGGAGCTGATGGCGTTGACCGGACCGGGGGAGACCGCCCAGCGGGTGTGGGAGGAGTACGCCCCAGCGGAGGTCGCAGCGATGCCGGACCCGGAGATGCACTTCCGGCTCCTGGGGGCGGTGCTGGCGGCGAAGATCGAAGCGTTGGCGTCCTCGATGCGCCACGACCGGTGCGTGGCGGAAGCGATCACGGACGGCCACGCCCGCGAAGCGGTGCTGAACGAGTGCCGGCTCCGAGCGACCGAGCAGGTGATGGCCGAGCACGTCTACTCCCTGGTCCCGTCTTCGACCGACTGAACACGGCTGGGCTCGCGATCTGGCGGGGCACGAACGGGCAGGTCGAGTGCAGGAGGGTCACGACCGCGACCGGTGTCGTGTGGGAGACCAACCTGTTCGCCCACGACCCGGCGACACGCCGGCGCCGGTGGGTGACCAACGCCCCGACGGCGCCAACCCTCGGCGGGGCGATCGCCCACGCCGAGCGGCTGGCTCGCACGCAACCGGACCTCCTGGTCGGTTGGGCGGGTGCGGCCGAGCGCCTCGACGGCGAGAGCGACGACGCCTGGGTGGCACGCTGGTTCGGTGCATCGGCCGGCCGGGCCGTGCTCACCTTCGCCGTTCCCGACGACGACTTCGCTGCCCGGTTCAATACTGCGCACGACGCCGCGGTCGCCGCAGGGCGAACGGCGGTGTCGGGCAGCGCCGACGACCCGGTCGCGGTCCGGCGAGACACCCAGACCGTCGCCCTCGAGCCCGACGGCCCCGACCAGCTCGGCCTGTTCGACCAACCGTTCGACTGGGATGCCCCCGTCCCCGCGGAGGTGGTCGACCCGGGCGGTCAGCCGATCAGCCCGCCACCGAGCCTGCACGGTGCGGACTGGAGACCCCCGGTCGATGTCGACACCTGGCCGGTGCCGTCGCCGGTGGCGGACCGGGTCGCATCGAATCTCGCCGCACTGGAGGTCCTGGAACGGATCGGCAGCGAGGACCGGCCCGCCACCGCAGCGGAACAAGAGATCCTGGCCGGGTGGTCGTCGTGGGGCGCAGCCCCGGAGATGTTCAGCGATAACCCCGGCGACGCCCTGGCGCCGGCGCAGCAGCGGCTCCGTGGCCTGTTGAACGAGACGGAGTGGGCCGCAGCAGCACGGACCACGATCAACGCTCACTACACCGACCCGGCCATCGTCACCGAAGCGTGGCGAATCCTCGAACGGCTCGGGTTCTCCGGTGGCCGTGTCCTCGAACCGGGGTGCGGGTCCGGGAACTTCATCGGGTTCGCGCCGCCGGCAGCGGAGATGGTCGGCGTCGAACTCGACCCGACCACGGCCCGCGTCGCAGCGGCCCTGTACCCCTCGGCGCACATCCGTCCCGAAGGCTTCGAGAAGACCCGCATGGCGGAGGGAACGTTCAGCGCAGTGGTCGGCAACGTGCCGTTCGGGAAGGTGACGCTGCACGACCCGGCCTACAACGGGGGCCGCCACTCGATCCACAACCACTTCATCATCAAGGCGCTTCGACTCACCGCTCCCGGTGGCCTCGTTGCCGTCGTGACGTCGCGTTACACGCTCGATGCCCGCTCGCCCGCCGCCCGGCGCGAGATGGCCCGCTACGGCGACCTCGTCGGTGCGATCCGGTTGCCGACCGGGGCACACCGGCGCATCGCCGGGACCGAGGTCGTCACCGATCTGCTGGTGCTGCGACGCCACGACGGCAACCCGGTCCGGGACCCGACGGAGTGGGAGCGCACCGTCGACGCCGAGGTGGACGGCGGCACGGTGCGGGTCAACCAGTACTTCATGGACCACCCGGAGATGGTGGTCGGCACCCTCTACGCCGGGCGCGGCATGTACGGCGACGACGAGCTGATGGTCCGGGCACCCCAAGGGCGCCGGGCATGGGCCGATGTCCTCGCCGGCACCGCCGACCACCTGATCGTGGCCGGTCTCGAAGCCGGCCTGACCAGTGACCCGAAGCCCCCGGCCGCGACCCCGCCGCTGGTCGATGCGCAGAGGCTGACCGGGGCCCGTGACCTGAAGGTCACGGGCCCCGGTCAGCCTCTGCGCAAGATCGGAAGAGCACACGTCTGAACTCCAGTCACTTAGGCATCTCGT
>CALANQ010000308.1 GCA_937926025.1 uncultured Acidimicrobiales bacterium | reverse complement strand
CCACAGGACCCTCCCGCCATGTCCTTCCGAGCCCCTCGCTCGGGCGCGCTCGTGCTCGCCCTTGCGATCCCGTTCTTCGCGTCTGTCCCCAGCCCCGTCCGGGTCCGGGCGGGCGGCCCGTCGGCGTGGTCGAGGACCGCCCGCCCGGCGTGCAGCGACGTGGCCTACGTGGTGGGCGACTCCCGCCGCACCCTGGAGCACGCGGTGCTCCCCCGCACCACCGACCGGATCTGGGCGGACCTCCTCGGGACGCGCGGGGGCGAGACCATCGACGGGATGAGCCACGTCCGGTACCTGGCCGAGCCCGGCGCCGTCCACGAGTGGTTCACCGACGACCTGGCCGCGCTGATGGACGCCTGCAGCCACCGACGACGCCCGCTGGTGTTCGACTTCATGGGCAGCAACTACGCCTTCTACCGCGAGATCCGCACCACGATCGAAGCGTTCTACGAGACGGCTGCGCCCGATGCCCGGGTGGTGCTGGCCGAGCTGACGTTCGACCGGTCGGCCGGAGACGCCGTCCAGCAGGCGGGCGCCGCCGACTACCTGGACCGCTACAACGGCGTGCTGCGGGAGCTGGCCCGGACCAAGCCGTGGCGCTACCACTTCCTGCCCGCCCCCTCCGTGTACCAGGGCACGGTGGTGTGGCGCGACGCAGCCCACGAGACCGCCGAGCTGGCCTACGCCGAGTACACCGGCAGCGCACCGTCCGGTGCGCTCGACGCCGCCGGCGTGGCCCTGATGACCAGCCGACGCGCCGGAGTGTGCGACCTGGTGGCCGACGAGCGCTTCGGGCCCGAGGTCTACAGCGAGGGCGTCACCCTCATCGCCTACCTCCAGGACTTCCGCCGCTCCCGCGCCGCCGACCGCTGGCTGGGCCGAGCGCCCGCCTCGTTCCGACGAGGCGCGACGGCGTCCGACACCGCCTGCTCGCCCTGATCCGGCCCGGCTGCTCCCGATGAGCAGCATCTCGGCCCGAACCGTTGACGCCAGATCGAAACAGCAGGAAAGTGCACGGCACGCTCTCGCCTGAGGAGGCCCCGTGACCCGTTCCAAGCTCGCGTTCGACCGCCCCATCGACCACCTCCGGATCAGCCGGTGGGACGACCCGGTGGTCGACTCCCTCGGCCACGACCCGCGCTCGCCCTACGTGGAGCGCTACTGGCTGGCCCTGCTCGGGCCCACCACCACCTTCCTCGTCCGCCGCCTCGCCGCCGAGCTGGAGGAGCAGCCCGACGGGTTCGACCTGCCGCTCCAGGAGATGGCCCGGATGCTGGGCCTGGGCCTGCGGGGCGGCCTGTCCGGGCCGTTCTACCGGGCGCTCGCCCGCACCGGGCAGTTCCACATCACCAAGGCCCAGGGCCCGGCCGAGCTGGCCGCCCGCACCCGGCTGCAGCCTCTCACCCGCCACCAGGTCGAGCGGCTTCCGGCCCGGCTGCGCGCCGAGCACGCCGAGTGGGAGTCCCGGTCCGCCGCCGCCCCGACGCCCGACCAGCAGCGGGTCCGGGCCCGTCGGCTGGCCCTCGGCCTGCTGGAGCTCGGCGAGGCCCCGGAGTCAGCGGAGCTCCAGCTCCACCGCTGGGAGGTCCATCCCGGCACGGCGCACGAGGCGGTGCGCTGGGCGCAGTCCCGCCGCAGCGGGGAGCCGACCCCGGGCACCGTCACGCCGCTGCCGGCCATCCCGCCTCGGCCCGCACCCCGGGCCGTGTTCGACCCGGCCGGCGACGCCGCCTGAGCCCATCGCCCCGGACGCGGCGGAGCGCCGGGCGGGTGCCCGGCGCTCCTCCCTCACCCCCGAGGGGCGGGGACCGCATCGAACGGCGGTCCGATCAGCGGCGGCTCACTTCGGGTAGCCGACCGTGGGCATGAGCAGCATGGCGATCGAGCCCATGTTGCCGCCGGCCTGGATGTGCGGGGCGTAGTAGGTGAGCAGGCCGTTGTTGGTGGGCACGGTCTTCATGATCGCCATCCAGATGTCGGAGGCCTCGACCCGCCCGGTGCTCTTGCCGGGGTGGTCGGCGGTGCCCTTGTACTCGTTGCTCTCCGAGAAGCCGACCATGACCTGGCCGCGGGTGGCCTTCTTGTCGTCCAGCTTCTTGGTCCAGTAGGCGAGGCCGCTGGGGTCGGGCTGGCGGTCGAAGACGTTCACGAAGATCTGCTTCACGAAGTCCTGGTTGGAGAGGCTGCCGTACTTGTTCTTGAACTCGCTCGAGCCGGCGAAGTTGGAGGCGATGGTGTTGAGGTTCGAGCCGTTCTTGCGCTTGTTGATCCAGTAGTTCGCACCGGACACGTCGGGCGACCGCTTGAAGAAGGCGAAGTACAGGCGGATGACCGGGTGGCGCTCGGCGACCCGGGCGGGGTCGTGGGCCAGGATGTTGGTGAAGTTGGCCGTGTCGTAGATGGCGACGGCCTCGAGGCCCTCCTTCACGAACACCGCCTCATCCTCGAAGGGGGCGAGAGCGGTGCGGAACGGCTTGGTCTGGACGGCTTCCTTGCTGCTCCACGGGCTGGCACCGTCGGCGTTCCAGGCCTGGACCCGGTAGCGGTAGACGGTGTTGTTGGTCAGGCCCTTGTCCACCATCCAGAGCGAGGTCCCGCCCAGGACGAAGGACTTCTGCGGCTGGGCCTCGTCGCCCAGGTACCGCTCGACCACGAACTTGTTGGCGGGCTTGCCGCCCGGGTCCGGGACCGACCAGGCGACGAGGTTCGCCTTGTCCCAACCGATTGGACCGAGGATCCGAGGGGCTCCGGGGGTGAGGGCGCTGGCGGAGCCGGCGGTGAGGTTGAGGCCGGATCCCACGATGAGGGCGGCGATCAGCAGCATGGTCAGCTTCCGGAGGATCTGGCGGCTGCGGTGGATGGTGGTGGGGGTGGTGGACATGGGTGGCGCTCCTGCGTCGTCGGGGTGTCGACGAGGGAGAGGCACCGGCCCCAGAGATCCGCACACTTTTCGCCAGGAATTCCTGGATTCCGCGGTTCGCCCAGGTCAGAGGGGTCGTCGGGCGGTCAACCGGGGCAGGGATCGACGGCGATCGAGGCCGTCGGCGACGACCCGGAGGCGCCTTCGGTGTCGGTGGCCACCGCCCGGTACGACACCGAGCCGACGTCGGCGAAGGGGCCGAGGGTGGCCGACCAGGTGCTGCCCGAGCGGGTCATCGCCTTCCGGCCGGTGGCCCCGTTGGCGTGGGTCCACCGCAGCACCACCTGGGTCACGCCACGGTCGTCGGAGACCGCAACCGTGATGGTCCGGGTGTCGTCGGCCGGGTTGCAGGTGGTCTGCATCGACGACCCGGCCGGCGACCGGGTGGTGGACCCGACGGACGGCGGTTGGTTGGGCGCGGTGGGCGGGACGGTCGTGGGGGTCAGCGTCACCGGTGGCCCGGCGATGGATCCGGGCACGCTGGCGGGGGGTGCGGCGGGCGAGTTCCCGGGGTTGCCCAGCTCCCCCGGCGCCGTCGTGGAGCCGGCCTGGTTCGGTGTCGCCACCCCCGTGGTGGTGGTCGACGACCCTCCGGCCGCCTCGGTGGTGGTGGTCGATCGGTCGGCCTCCGGGGCGGTGGCCCCCGATCCGTCGGTGGTGGTGGCCGCGGGCGGGTCGTCGGCGCGCAGGGCCTGGCCCTCGTCGTCGGAGCGGGTGGCCAGCGCGCCCAGCGACACCGCGCCGATCAGCAGCAGGACGGCCAGCGCGGCCAGCAGGCGACGACGGCGGGACGAGCCCTCGGAGCCACCGGCGCCGCCGGTGCCACCGGCGACCTCGTGGTCGAAGGCGGCCAGCACGCGGTCGCGGACCCCGTCGAGCGCACCGTCGGGCAGGGTGAACGAGACCAGGGTCGGCCCCACCGCCAGGGCACCGAAGGGCGCCACCAGTGCGGTCCGTCGCTCGTCGCAGAGATCGCAGCGGTCGATGTGGCGGGCGACGCGCTTGCGGGTCAGCACGGTGAACGTGCCGTCCCAGTCCGCCAGCACGACGGCCAGCCCGGGGCAGTCGGCTCGACCCTTGCGGGCGATCAGCAGGGCCCCCACGGAGCGGGCCACGCGCTCGCGCATGCGCCCGGTCGCCATCGAGATCTGGCCGGCGGGCACGCCGGCGGCCTCGGCCAGCTCCGCACCGTCGAGCCCGTGGCGGACGTGGAGCTCCAGCAGCACCCGGTCACCCTCGTCGAGGCCGCCGGCGGCGTCCCAGAGCACGGCGCCGGACTCGGCGGCTGCGGCCGCTGTGGCGGGCTCGTCGGCCCCGAGGTCGTCGGCGGTCTCGCCGGCCATCACCGTGTCCTCCGTGGGGACGGCGCGGGCGCGCGCCCGCCCGTGGCGGGTGCACTCGTTGCGGGCGATGGCGTACAGCCAGCTGCGCAGGGCCGCCGGGTCTCGCAGCTGGTCGAGGCGCTGGGACGCGGTGATGAACGTGTCCTGGGTGGCGTCCGACGCCGTGTGGGGCTCGTTGAGCATGCGCGTGCAGAACGCGTGCACCCGGGGCGCGTACCGGTCGAAGATCGCCGCGAACGCGTCGCGATCACCGGCTCGCGCCGCTTCCACCAGGTGTGCGTCGTCATCCCGCAGATCGACCACGTGGGCACCGTACCTTCGTCATCGGCCCCGTCGGGCTCCGCTTCGTCTTCGCTCACACCCCTGCAGAGGCGCGTCGAAGCCGGATCCGCACACTTTTCCGGCCGCCCCGCCCCGCCCCGGAGCCGGGGCCGGATCAGGCGGCGGGGAGCTTGGACCAGGCGGCGAGCAGGCCGACCAGGGTCCGCACGGCGAAGCCGGCGCCGCCGCGGGCGTTCTCGTCCCAGGCCGCGGTGGTGTCGGCGGGGCCGGCGATGTCGAGGGGGACCCACGGGACGTCGCCCACGAACTCGCGCAGGAAGAGCCCGGCGGTGAGCGCCCCGCCGTAGGGGCCGGCCCCGATGTTGCGGAGGTCGGCCACCTCGCTGTCGAGGCCCTTGCGCAGGTGCTCGGGCAGCGGCAGCGGCCACATCGCCTCGCCGGCGTCGTCGGCGGCGTCGAGCACCCGCTGCTTCAGGCCGTCGTGGTTGGTCATGACGCCGGCCGTCCGCTCCCCCAGCGCCACGATGACGGCGCCGGTGAGGGTGGCCAGGTCGATGATGGCGTCGGGCTCGTCCTCCACCGCCAGGGAGAGGGCGTCGGCCAGGATCAGCCGCCCCTCGGCATCGGTGTTGAGCACCTCGATGGTCGTGCCGTTGCGGGCGGTGAGCACGTCGCCCACCCGGGTGGCGTCGGGGCCGAGCATGTTGTCGGTCAACGGAAGGTAGGCGGTGACCTGCACCTTCGGTGCCAGCGCGGGCACCAGGCTCATGGCCCCGAGCACCGTGGCGGCGCCGGCCATGTCGGTCTTCATCCACTCCATGCCGGTGGCGGTCTTGATGCTGAGGCCGCCGGCATCGAACGTGACGCCCTTGCCCACCAGCGCCACCGAACCGCGCGGCTTGCCCTCGGGCCGGTGGGTCAGCTTCACGAAGCGCGGCTCCTGGGCCGACCCCCGGTTGACGCCGAGCAGGCCGCCCAGCTTCGCCTTGCGGATGGCGGCCTTGTCCAGCACCTCGATCTCGAGGCCGGCCTCGGTGGCCACCCGGGTGGCCTCGGCGGCGAACGCCTTGGGCGTGAGGTCGCCGCCCGGCGTGTTGACGAGGTCGCGCACGAGCACCATCGCGGTGGCCACGGCGATGCCCCGGTCGACGGCGGCCGCGGCCCGGGCCCCGCCCTTCGCCACCACGTGGATCGCGGTCAGCTTCGTGGACTCCGGTGCCGCCTTGTAGGTGCCGAAGCGGTACGTGCCCAGGATCAGACCCTGGACGAGGGCCTCGATGGCCGCGGTGCGCTCAGCTCCGTCGAGGTGGCCGACCAGGTCCGCCACCAGGGCGTCCTGCGTGGCCGCCCGCTTGGCCACCGCGGCACCGATCTTGCGGAACGAGGCCGGGTCGGGGTCCTCCCCCACACCGACCAGCAGCCGGGTGCCGGCGTCGGTGGCCGCCACGAGGAGCTGGTTGACCTTGCCCTCGAAGCCGGCCAGGTCGGCCAGCGCCTCGTCGAGGCCGGGGGCGTCGTCGGCGAGGCGTCCGGCCCGGACGGCCTGGGCGACGAGGGTCCCCTCCGCCGGATCGACGGGGAGGGCGGCGAGGTGGTCGAGGGTGATGGCGACGGGCATGGCCCGCAGCGTACGGCCCGTCCGGGGTCCGACGGGCGGTGCGCGGCGGGACGGCCCGCCCGCCCGCCGTCACCCGATGCGCTGGCTCAGCCGGCTCTGCGCCGATCCGGGTACGAACAGATCACCGCCACGGTCGATCCGGTCGATGTACGAGGCGTCGCCGGCCATCGCCGCCTCGGCGGCATCCACCTGGTCCAGCGAGTCGGCCAGGCTGATCCAGCCGAGCGTCGCCCACGGCCCGTACATCCCCCGCCCGAAGGCGCCGTCGAGCCCCGTGACGGCCCCGACGTGCTGGAAGGTGTCCAGGCCCCACTCGGCGGCGGCGGCCATCCTTCCGCCGGCGCACTGGGCGGAGACCACGCTGGCGAACCCCCCGGTGTGGCCTCCTTCGCCGACCGTTGCGAGGACCTGCGTGAGCGCGTCGGAGGGCGCACCGTCGAACAGCTCCGCCGACTCGGGGATCCGAGCCAGGTAGCCGGGGTCGGCCTGGAGCTTCTCGCCCGCCGCCCCCATCTCCGCGTGGGACTCGACCGAGCAGCTCCACGTGACCGTGTTGAGCGGGGCACCGTAGAGCACCGACCAGGTCCGGACCTCCAGACCCGTGATGGAGCTCACCTGGGCGGCGATGTCGACGGCCCACGCGGCGGCGTCGACCGCCCGCTCGGGCTTGAACGTGGCAGTGCGGGTGAACAGGTACATGGCGGCCCTCCTGACCGAGCCCGCCGGCGGCGAGCCCTTCCGGCATCATCCGCACCGGGCGCTTCACCCGCGCTTCAGGCCCGTCCCCGAGACAGGGCCGGGCGGGGGAGGTACGGTTCACCCACCGGGAGTCGAGCAAGTGGGAGTGCTCGTCATGGACTTCATGGTGCTCGGGCCCTTGCAGGTCCGCGATGCAGGAGGAGATGGGATCCGCCCGGCCAGCGACTCGCAGCGCCGGCTGGTGAGCCTCTTCGTGCTCCATGCCGACGCGGTGATCCGCGCCGAGGAGCTCGAGGATGTCCTGGGCCTCTCCCCCAGTGCGCTGCGGACCTCGGTGTGCCGGCTGCGGCGGGTCGTGGGCGCGGACGTGGTGACGACCGACCCGCCCGGCTACGCCATCCACGGCGACCGGGTCGACGCCGTGGTGTTCGAGGGCTACCTGGACCAGGCGCGCGGGACCGACGACCCCGATGGCCGGCGGGAGCTGCTGCAGCGGGCGCTGCTCCTCTGGCGGGGCGAGCCCTACGGCGAGTTCGCCCACGAGGCGTGGGCGGCCGGGGAGGTGGGCCGGCTCACCGAGCTGCGCTGCGGGGCGGTGGAGGATCTGGTGGGTCTGGAGATCGATAACGGTGCGTGGTCCTCGGCGATCGCCCGGCTGCACCCCTTCATCGCCGATCAGCCGTTCCGGGACCGGCCGCGCGGCCTGCTGATGCGCGCCCTCGCCGGGGCCGGGCGGCAGGCCGACGCGCTGCGCGCGTTCCAGGAGTACCGGCGCTTCCTCCGCGACGAGAGCGGGACCGATCCGTCGCCCGCCCTGGTGGCGCTGGACCGGCGGATCGCGAGCGGCGCCCCGTCGAACACCGATCAGATGGAGCGGGTCTCCACGGAGGTCCCCTCGACCCAGCGGGCGAGCGTCCAGACCAGGTCGGAGAGCCGGTTGAGGTAGGGCACCACCTGGGAGCCGTCGGCGACGACCGCCATCGAACGGCGCTCCGCCCGCCGGACCACCGTGCGGGCCACGTCGAGGCGGGCGGCCAGCTCGCTCTCGCCGGGCACCACGAACTCCGTGGGCTGCTCGAACCGGCCGGTGATGTCGTCGATGGCGGTCTCGAGCGCCGCCACCATCTCGGCGGTCACCCGGCTGGCCCCATCGACCAGCTTGTGGGCGTTCTCGTGCTCCGTGGCCAGCTCGGCCATCAGCACCCACAGGTCGCGCTCGAGGTGCACCAGCAGGTCGCCGAGCTCCCCTCCCGACGGGGCGGCGGCCCGGGCCAGGCCCAGCGCCGCCTGCGCCTCGTCGACGGTGCCGTAGGCCTCGGGAGCGGCCGAGTCCTTGGGCACGCGCCCACCTCCGTAGAGCCCGGTGGTCCCGTCGTCGCCCTTGCGCGTGTAGATCTTCATGCCGGCCCGACACTACCGGCGGCCCGGCGGCCGATCCGTCGGCCGGACCGAGGTTTGGATCACGGGAAGAACGGGCACCGACCCATCCGGGCGACCGGGTCCGCAGGGGAGGCCGGTCTCCTGACCAGGAGGACTCCCGTGGTTGCAGGGCCGACCGCAGACGATCCGTCGACGCCGTCCGATCCCGTCGGCGACGACTTCTTCGCGCCCGGAACCGGACGAGACGAAGCCGAGTTCTGGTCCGAGGCAGACGGCGCCAAGCCCGCGAAGACCCCCAAGACGGCCAAGACCGCCAAGCCGGCCAAGGGTCCCCGGAGCCGCACCCGACGCCCGACCGGCACGAGGCCGAGCGGGGTCAAGGGGCGGCTCGCCGCCGCCTGGGCGGCCGAGTCCTCGGCCCGCCGGGCGTTGCGGGGCCGGCCCGATGCCACCACCGCTGCCGCCCGGCGTCGCCGCCGTCGCATCGGCGCGGTGGTCGGCGGGGTCGCCCTGCTCGCGGTGGCGCTGGCCGTCGGCGAGAGCGTCGTGAACGACGGGACCTCCACCGATCGGGCCGGCGCCGAGGAGACCACGGTCCAGACCGGCACCGACACCCGCGACGCCGAAGACCGCGCCATCGCCGACGACACCGACGACGACTACGTGGAGTCGGCCATCGTCGATGCGCCGTCCAGCGGTCGCACCAAGCCGGCCTCGCGACCGGCCGCCTCCACGACCACGACCACCGCCGCGGCGAAGGCACCCACCGCTGCGCCCCAGGCCTCCGGCAGCAGCAGCGGTGCCGGTACCCCGTCGCCCTCCGGTGCGTCGGGCCCGGCGCCCACCGCCCCCGTGCCCACCACGGCGGCGCCCGCCCCCACCGCCCCGCCACCCACACCCACCACCACGGCCCCTCGCCCGGCGGCGCCCACCGTGCAGTCGTTCACCGCCAAGGCGGCGTCGTCGCCCGGCGGCGTCTGCCCACCGCTGCAGTGGGCCACCACGTTCACCTGGGCCACCACCCACGCCTCGACGGTGGCCATCACCGGCCTGCTGGAGGCCCCTATCGACGGCCTGCCGGGCGACGGCAGCCGGGTGGTGTGCCGGCTCCTGCCCACCGCCCCGCTCGGCGGCTGGACGCTGACCGCCAGCGGCGCCGGCGGGTCGGCCACGGCCACCGCGGGCTGAACCCACACCGGCCCGGCGCGACCCGGGCCGACCAGACCGCCACCGGTACCCTCGGGAGATGGCGCGGGAAGAGGCGGGACCGGAGCACGACGCGTTCGATCGGCGCTTCTTCGCGGGGCTGCTGATCGTGCTCGGGCTCCTCGGGTCGGGCGCAGCGCTCGTGCACCGCACCGGCATGGCCCGCAGCAGCCGCCCCACCGACGCGTGCCCCATCACCCACCACGGCGGCATCGTGGGCTTCGACGCCACCACCGGCGAGGTCCGGTGGACCAACGTGGTCCCGCCGGGCGGCTGGTTCGACGCCGACGAGGCCACCGGCGACGTGGTCCTGCACCAGACCCCCGAGTACGCCGATGGCCGACCGGACCGGTTCCTGGTGGTGGACCGGACCATCGATCCCACCACCGGTGCGGTCACCGCCTGCGGGTCATCGGAGCAGACCATCCCCCAGGCCGAGCAGAGCGAGCACAACGAGGGCCCAAACCCGCTCGAGCCGCCCCTGCACCTCGACGGGCTGACCATCGTGAAGTGGGCCGACGGCATCCGCGCCACCGACGACACCAACGCCGGTGTGTGGAGCATCCCGCACGGTGAGGCCCGAGCCGTGATCGGCACGGAGGCGGTGGTCACCGGATCCGGCGACGGCCGGGCCCGCACCCGCCTGCTCGACCTCCGGACCGGCGAGTTCCGGTGGGCGGTCCGGGGGAACCTGATCAACGTGCCGAGCGCCGAGGAGCCGGTCGTCGTGGTGGCCGACGCCACGGACCGGCGCCAGATCACGGGCTACGACCTCGAGACCGGCGAGCAGCGGTGGACCGGCCGGCTCCCGGCCCTCAGCCAACCGGGCAGCGCGCACCAGGTCGGCGACCTGGTCATCGTGCCCGTCGGTCCCGGCGGCGCCCACGTGGCCGCGCTCGAGGTCCGCACCGGGCGCATCCGCTGGCAGACCGACGGCGGCAGCCCCGGGCGCAGCCGCCGCTTCCCGGAGCCGGGGTGGATCAACGGCGTCGTCCGCTCCCCCGACGGCCGCACGGTGATCGTTGCCGTCGCCGCCGACCCGCCCTACGGCATCGACTGACGGCCTCACCGAGGCGGCCGCTGACTTTGCCGAACGCTTACCTTCGGCAGACCTCGCACTGACGGACCGGTCCCTACGTTGCCCGGCATGCCGATCCTCGCTGATCTCTCCACCATCTCGGGCATCCCCCTGCACCCCCTGATCGTGCACATCCCGGTGGTCCTCGTGCCGCTGGCGTTCATCGGGGCCATCGCCGCGCTGGTCGTCCCCCGGTGGCGGTCGTGGTGCCTGCCGCTCACCGCGGTCTTCGCCACCGTGTCGCTCATCGGTGTGCAGCTGGCCATCCAGTCCGGCGAGGGGCTGGAGGAGATCCTCGACGAGGAGAGCGCCGCCATCGAGCGGCACTCGCAGCTGGCCGAGCAGGCCCGTCCGATGGTCCTGCTGTTCGTGGTGTTCGCCATCGCCGCCGCGGTCATCTGGTGGATGGTCTCCCGCGACACCGGCGAGGAGGCCGCCGGCCGGACGGCCACCCTCCGCAAGCTGATCGTCCCCATCTGCGCGCTCAGCGTCCTCACCGGGGCCCTGGCCACCGTGTGGATCTACCGGACCGGCCACACCGGCGCCGAGAGCGTCTGGAAGGATGCCGGCAGCGAAGGCGGCGACAGCGGCGAGAAGGGCGAGCCCACGAAGTCCGGCGCCGACGAGCAGCCGTCGACCGAGGCGGGCGACGGCGATTCCGACGGCGATTGACCGGCGTCGATCAGACTTCGGACGGGTTGGGGCCCGCCGGTAGCGTGGAGAGGTGACCTCTTCGCCCTTCCTGGACCTCGTAGCCGAGCGCGTCGTCGTGTACGACGGCGCGACGGGAACCTGGCTGCAGACCCAAGACCTCAGCCTCGACGATTACGGAGGCGAGGCCTTCGAGGGGTGCACCGACGTCCTGGGCGTCACCCGCCCCGACGTCATCGCCGCCCTGCACACGGCGTACTTCGAGGTCGGCGCCGACGTGGTGGAGACCAACACGTTCGGCGCCTTCGGCGTGCCCCTCGGCGAGTACGACATCCCGGAGCGGGCCCACGAGCTGTGCGTGGCCAACGCCCGCATCGCCCGCGAGGTCGCCGACGGCTTCTCCACCCCGGACCGCAAGCGGTTCGTGGCCGGCTCGCTCGGCCCGGGCACCAAGTCGCCCTCCCTTAGCCAGATCCGCTTCGCCGAGCTGCGCGACCACTACCAGGTCGCCGCCGAGGGCCTGCTCGAGGGCGGCGTGGACCTGTTCATCCTGGAGACCCACTTCGACCTGCTGGCCGTGAAGGCGGCGGTCATCGGCGTCCGCCGGGCGATGGCCAAGGCCGGCCGCCAGGTGCCGATCCAGTGCCAGGTCACCATGGAGCTGACCGGGCGCATGCTCGTGGGCACCGAGATCAGCGCCGCGCTCGCCTCCATCGACCCGCTGAAGGTCGACATCATCGGCCTGAACTGCGCCACCGGCCCCACCGAGATGAGCGAGCACATCCGCCACCTCAGCCAGCACAGCCGGGTGCCGATCTCCGTGCTGCCCAACGCCGGCCTGCCCAGCGTGGTCGACGGCAAGATGCACTACGACCTCACGCCCGAGCAGATGGAGGACCACCAGCGCCGCTTCGTCACCGAGCTCGGCGTCCAGGTCATCGGCGGCTGCTGCGGCACCACGCCGGAGTTCATCAAGCGCCTCGCCGACATGGCCCCGACGCTCACCCCGGCGCCGCGCGCCGTGGAGTACGAGCCGTCGGTCGCCTCGATCTACTCGGCCGTCCCGCTGCACCAGGACCTGTCGGCCCTGATGATCGGCGAGCGCACCAACGCCAACGGCTCGAAGAAGTTCCGCGAGGCGATGCTCGAAGGCGACTACGACACCTGCTCGGCCATGGCCACCGAGCAGCTCAAGAGCGGCGCCCACGTCCTCGACGTGTGCGTCGACTACGTCGGCCGCGACGGCACCGGCGACATGGACGAGATCGCCAGCCGCTTCGCCACCCAGGCCAACGCGCCCCTGGTGCTGGACTCCACCGAGCCCGAGGTGATGGAGGCCGGCCTGCAGTGGATGGGCGGCCGCGCCATCCTCAACTCCGCCAACCTCGAGGACGGCTTCGCCGAGGGCTCCCGCCTGGACCGGGTGTTCCGCCTGGCCAAGGAGTACGGCGCCGCCGTCATCTGCCTCTGCATCGACGAGGAGGGCCAGGCCCGCACCGCCGAGTGGAAGGTCCGAGTGGCCAAGCGCATCGCGGAGCTCGCCCGCGACACGTACGGCCTGGCCAACGAGGACCTGATCTTCGACGCCCTCACCTTCCCGCTGTCCACCGGCGACGACGACCTCCGCCGTGACGCCATCGAGACGATGGACGCCATCAAGGCCATCAAGGAGGAGATCCCGGGGTGCTTCACCACCCTCGGCCTCTCCAACGTCAGCTTCGGCCTCTCCCCCGCCTCCCGCCACGTGCTGAACAGCGTGTTCATGCACGAGTGCCAGCAGGTCGGGCTCGACAGCGCCATCGTGCACGCCTCGAAGATCCTGCCGCTCAGCAAGATCCCCGACGAGCAGCGCGACGTCGCCCTCGACCTGGTCTACGACCGGCGCGGCGCCGAGGGTGCGCTCTCGGACGGCGACGCCGACTACGACCCGCTCGCCAAGTTCCTGGAGGTCTTCGCCGACGTCCAGGTCCAGAAGGAGGAGAAGGAGGACCGGTCCGGGTGGCCGGTCGGCCAGCGCCTCCACCACCGCATCATCGACGGCGACCGCGAGGGCCTCCACGACGACCTCGAGACCGCCATGGCCGAGGGCATCGCACCGCTGGAGATCATCAACGAGCACCTGCTCGGCGGCATGAAGGTCGTCGGCGAGCTGTTCGGCTCCGGCGAGATGCAGCTGCCGTTCGTGCTGCAGAGCGCGGAGACCATGAAGGCCTCGGTCGCCTACCTCGAGCCGTTCATGGACAAGGTCGAGGGCGAGGGCGACACCTCGAAGGGCCGCATCGTGCTGGCCACGGTGAAGGGCGACGTCCACGACATCGGCAAGAACCTCGTCGACATCATCCTCACCAACAACGGCTACGAGGTCCACAACATCGGCATCAAGATCTCGATCACCGAGATGATCGAGAAGGCCCTCGAGGTCGACGCCCACGCCATCGGCATGAGCGGCCTGCTGGTGAAGAGCACGCTGATCATGCGCGACAACCTCGAGGAGCTCAACGCCCGCGACAACCAGATCCCGGTGCTCCTCGGCGGCGCCGCGCTCACCCGCAGCTACGTCGAGCGCGACCTCCGCAACGTCTACGAGGGCCGGCTGTTCTACGGCAAGGACGCCTTCGAGGGCCTCCGCGTCATGGACCAGCTGAGCGAGATCCGCCGCGACCCGGGCAAGGACGATCCGGACTGGGGCATCGTCCCGTCGGAGTCCACCGTGCGAGCCCGCACCGGCATCGAGAAGCGCGACACATCCGACCTGGACCTGCCCGACCGCTCGCCCGCCGTCGAGGACGACAACCCGCTGTTCGTGCCGCCGTTCACCGGCAGCCGGATCATCAAGGGCATCCCGCTCGACGACATCGCCGCCTACATCAACGAGACGGCGCTCTTCCGCAACCAGTGGGGCTTCCGCCCCGAGGACGGCGAGAGCGACGACGAGTTCAAGGCCCGCCTCCGCCCCGAGTTCCGCGAGCTGCTGGCCAAGACCCGCGCCGACGACCTCCTCGTCCCGCAGGTGGTCTACGGCTACTACCCGTGCAACGGCGACGGCACCGACGTCGTCATCTGGGAGGACGAGTCCCGCCAGGCCGAGGTCACCCGGTTCCCGTTCCCCCGCTCGGTCCGCGAGCCGCACCTGTGCATCGCCGACTTCTTCCGGCCCATCAGCTCCGACGACGTCGACTACGTGGCGTTCATGATCGTCACCATGGGCGAGCGGGTGTCGGAGCGCACCGCGGAGCTGTTCAAGGCGGACAAGTACCAGGACTACCTGATGCTCCACGGCATCGGGGTCGAGATGGCCGAGGCGCTCGCCGAGCTGTGGCACCGCCGCATCCGCGAGGAGCTGGGCTTCGCCGACGAGGACGGTCCCACGGTGGCCGGCCTGTTCCGCCAGCAGTACCGCGGCGGCCGCTACTCGTGGGGCTACCCGGCCTGCCCGGACCTCGAGGACAACCAGAAGGTGGCCGAGCTGCTGGAGGCCGAGCGCATCGGCATCGTGGTCAACGAGGACACCGGCTTCCAGTTCCAGCCGGAGCAGTCCACCAGCGCCATCATCTGCCACCACCCCAAGGCCAAGTACTTCGTCGCTTGAGTTGAGCGCCCCGGGTGTCGATGACCTGGGTATGAGTGCCGGTAGCCTCTCCCATCCAGTGACCGACACCCCGCACATGGCGGGTCGCACCTGCGAGTGGTGCGGCAGCCCGATGACCCACGACGGCCGCGCCGTCTGCCCGTCGTGCGGTCGTCTGGCCAGCCGCCTCGCGGCCATGGACGAGCCCGACGCCCCCGACGGCGGTGTCGAGGCCATCGACGACACCGAGGCCATCGAGGAGCTCGAGGCGGCCATCGAAGACCAGGTCACTCCGCCTCCCCCGCCTCCTCCCCCGGCTCCCCAGACGGCGCAGCCGGCACCTCCAGCTCCTCCGGCGGCGGGGCCGACCCCGCGCCGGCGGGCCACCGGCGACGGCCCGGTGGCGCCCGGCGACGCCTGGCCCACCCCCGCACCGCTGCCCCCCGACGAAGCCGCCCGGCCGTGGTGGAAGGTCGCCGTTCCGGTGGCGGTCGTGGTGGTCCTCCTGGGCCTGGCCGCGGTGTTCGTGCTCGGGGGCGGCGACGGTGGGTCGGAGGCATCGTCGAGCGGGTCCGACAAGGTCGACCTGAGCGACATCGACGATCCGGCCGACACCACCACCCGGCCGCCCACCACCACCACGGAGGTCCCCACGGTCACCACGCCCGACGGCCGCGTCGTGGCCGAGTCCCCCTCGGGCATCGCCTGGTCGATGGCCACCGAGCCCGAGGTCGACGACCTCTCCGCCAGCGGCTCGTCCGGCGCGGAAGGCCAGGTGTGGCAGGCCGAGGTCGACGCCACCACCACCGAGGTGGTCGAGGTGGTCGACGCCAGCAGCGACGGGTTCGACTCGGCGAAGGCCATCGAGGCGTTCGCCGAGCGCATGGACGGCACCGTCGCCAACGTCGAGGAGTCCCACATCGCCGAAGCGCCCGGCACCACCGCCAGCTTCACGGCCACCGTCGACGGCAAGGACGTGGTGGGCTACGTGGTGGCCGCCCCGGTCGGCGACGAGGGCCTGATCGTCTCGATGTTCCGGGAGGGCGACGACCTCGACGGCCTCTACCTCGACTGGCTGGCGCTGCCCTCGTCGGTGACGCTGCCCTGACGGGCGGCGCCGCCTACTGGACCCAGGTGGCGCCGGTGACCTGGAGGTGCGCCAGCGCGGCCCGGGCGTCGCGGCCGCGTGCGAGGCGGAAGGTCTCCTCGTCGATGACCATCACCCAGAGGTAGGTGACCTGCTCGCCGCGGCGGCGCAGCCCCTGCAGGTCCGGCATCGGGTACCGGCTGCCCGCCGGC
>CALANQ010000307.1 GCA_937926025.1 uncultured Acidimicrobiales bacterium | reverse complement strand
CGCCGAGGCCGCCTGTCAGCGCCGACGCGCGCCACCACCGAGGTGCTGCGACGGGTCATCGGCGACGAGGTCCCGGACCGTCCGCTGCTGCACCTGCGAGCAGCGAAGCGTTCCTGACCGCTTCGGTACCCCTCACCCGTACGGACCGGTACCATCGGCCTTGGAAGCACGGCCGGCGGTTCACCGGAGACGACCCGGCCAATGCTGACTTCGAACCACAGAGGCAGGAAGAGAAGCGCGTGACCGAAAGTGTGACCCTCACCGACAACCGCACCGGCGAGTCGATCGAGATCCCCATCGTCAACGGGGGTGTCGACGCCGGAGCCTGGAAGAAGCTCCTCGGCAACATCTGGTTCGCCGACCCCGGTTTCACCCAGACCGCCGCCACCGAGTCGGCCATCACCGAGCTCGACGGCGAGGCCGGGATCCTCCGGTACCGGGGCTACCCCATCGAGCAGCTCGCCGAGCACTCGACGTACCTGGAGGTCGCGTACCTCCTGATCTACGGCGAGCTCCCCACCGAGGAGCAGTACGCCGACTGGAAGCACGAGATCACGTACCACACGTTCATCCACGAGAACGTGCGCAAGCGCTTCATGGAGGGCTTCCACCACGACGCCCACCCCATGGGGATGCTGGTGTCCGCGGTCGCCGCGCTGTCCACCTTCTACCCGGAGTCCAAGCAGATCTCCGATCCCGAGGTTCGCAACAAGCAGATCGTCCGGCTCATCGCCAAGATGCCGACGCTGGCCGCCGGCGCCCACCGCTTCAGCGTGGGCATGCCGTTCGTGTACCCGGACAACCGGCTCGACTTCTCGGCCAACTTCCTGTCGATGATGTGGAAGATCGCCGAGCCCGAGTACCAGGCCGATCCGGTGCTGGCCCGGGCGCTCGACGTGCTGTTCATCCTCCACGCCGACCACGAGCAGAACTGCGGCACCACCGCCATGCGCGTGGCGGGCTCCTCGCACTCGGACCCGTACTCGGCCACCGCGGCGGCCACCGCCGCCCTCTACGGCCCCCGCCACGGCGGTGCCAACGAGGCCGTCATCAAGATGCTCAACGAGATCGGCCACGTCGACAACGTGCCGGCCTACGTGGCAGCGGTGAAGGAGGGCAAGGGCCGGCTCCAGGGCTTCGGCCACCGGGTGTACAAGAACTTCGACCCCCGGGCCACCATCATCAAGAAGATCGCCTACGACGTCTTCGAGGTCACGGGCAAGAACCCGCTGCTGGACATCGCCCTCAAGCTCGAAGAGGTGGCGCTGGCCGATGAGTACTTCATCAGCCGCAAGCTCTACCCGAACGTGGACTTCTACTCGGGCCTGATCTACCAGGCGATGGGCTTCCCCATCGAGATGTTCACGGTCCTCTTCGCCATCCCGCGCACCGCCGGCTGGCTGGCGCACTGGAAGGAGCTGCTGGAGCAGGATCAGAAGATCGCTCGCCCCCGCCAGCTCTACACCGGGGCCGCGGCCCGCGACTACGTCGCCATGGGCGCCCGCTGACCCAGTACTACCCGCCCCCTTCCCCACCGGGTTGGGGCTACGCCTGGGGTCCCCCTGCTCCCCCGCCCCCCGTCGGGCCGGTGGCGAGCAAGGGGATCCGGGTGGCCGCGCGTGCCATCGACGCGGTCGCGGAGTTCGTGCTGGTGATCCTGGCGTGGTGGGCCATCGGCGACGCCCACAAGCTGTTCACCGACCTGTTCATCGCGGCTGCGGTGATCTGCGCCTACGAGACCCTGTTCTGCCTGTGGTTCGGCGGCACGCCTGCCATGCGGATGGTGGGGGTCCGCGTCGCCGAGCTGGACTCCGCCGAGCGCCCCTCGGGGGCGGTGTGCCTGCGGCGGGGGCTGCTCGTGTCGGTGCTGACCGTCATCCCGTTCATCGGCTGGGGCCTCTGGCTGGCCAGCATGCTGGGCGACCCGCTCGGCCGGGGCTTCCCCGACCGGGTCTCGGGCTCGATGGTGCTCCCCGACGCGTTCACCGCCTCCGTGGCCACCCGGGACCTGCCGGGCTTCGCCGACGGGGTCCGCCCGCCCCGGCTCACCCGGTGGGGGCGCGTGGGAGATCCGGCCGTCCGGTTCCGGGCCCGGCTCCGGCGCGTCACCGACTCCCGCCTGCTGGCCGCCGCCATCGGGCTGCTGGCGCTGGCCGCCACCCTGCCCCCGTTCGCCACCGGCACCATCATCCTCGCCACCTCCGCCGTGTGGATCGTGATCTTCGTGGCCCACGAGACGTGGCTGGTGCACCGCACCGGGGTCACGCCCGGCCACACCGCCGCCGGGCTCCTGATCATCTCGCGCACCACCGGAGCCCCGCCCACCAAGGGCCGCTCGTTCGCCCGGGCGCTGGTGCTCGGGCTCATGCTCTACGTGCCGCCCCTCTGGCCCTTCCTCACCCTGCCTTCGCTGCTGATGATGCGCATCGGCAGCGAGGGCCGTGGCCTCCACGATCTCGCCGGCGGCACGCTGGTGGTGGCCGACCCGACGC
Source organism: uncultured Acidimicrobiales bacterium (assembly GCA_937926025.1). Lineage (GTDB taxonomy): Bacteria > Actinomycetota > Acidimicrobiia > Acidimicrobiales > Iamiaceae > Aquihabitans. Next base: position 13,501 of record CALANQ010000307.1, on the reverse strand, counting down.
TGGACCCCGAGACCCAGCGCCAGCGGGCGATGCGGATGCGCATGGGACGGGCGGGCTGACATGGCGCTCCCCCTGCGCGACGACGAGCGCACGCACCGGATGCCGTGGATCACGCTGGCCCTCATCGCCGCCAACGTGCTGGTGTTCCTGTTCATCCAGCCGGCCGGGTTCCAGGGCGGTGGCATCCAGCGCCCGGAGGACCAGAACCGGTTCTGGCAGGCGCAGGAGCAGGAGCAGTTCGTGTACCGCTGGGGCGCGGTGGCCTGCGAGATCACCACCGGCAAGGCGCTGGCGCAGGATCCGAAGGGCTGCAAGGAGTCACGGGACCGGCCCGACGACCCGCCGGCCGGCAAGTCCGTGGCCCTCGCCCTGTTCACCGCCATGTTCCTGCACGGGAACATTGAGCACCTGGCCGGGAACATGCTGTTCCTCTGGGTGTTCGGCAGCGCGGTGGAGGACCGGTTGGGCCGCATCAACTACCTGGGCCTGTACCTGCTGGGCGGCATGTTGGCCACGCTCGGGTACGTGGCGGTCAACAGCCGTTCGCCCGTGCCGCTCGTCGGCGCGTCCGGGGCCATCGCCGTGGCCATGGGGGCGTACCTGGTGCTGCTGCCGCGCGGCCGCATCCTGACGGTCATCGTCACCGCTGCGTTCCAGGTGGTGTACATCCCGGCGGCCGTGGTGCTGCTGCTGTTCTTCGTCACCCAGTTCTTCACCGACCCGTCCCAGCAGGTGGCGTGGGAGGCCCACGCGGCCGGGATGATCGTGGGGGCGCTGGCCGCCCTGGTGCTGGGCCGGATCCCGGCGGTGCGCCGCCGGGCGCGGGAGGACGCGGCCGACGCCAAGCTGCGGGCCGGCACCGCGTTCTGAGCCCGATGGAGACCCTGGCCCGACCCGCTCCCCCGCGCCCCGAGCGCTTCGCCTACCAGCCGGCGCTGGACGGCGTCCGGGCGCTGGCCGTGTCGGTGGTGCTGCTGTTCCACGCCGATGTGCCGGGCTTCGGCGGCGGCTACGTGGGCGTGTCGGTGTTCTTCACCCTCTCGGGCTTCCTGATCACCAGCCTGCTCATCCGGGAGCACCGCGCCGAGGGCCGGGTGCACGCTGGCGCCTTCTACGCCCGCCGGGCCCGGCGGCTCCTGCCGGCCAGCGCGCTCTGCCTGCTGGGGGTCATCGTGCTGTCGGGCTTCGGCGCCTGGGACCAGGTGACCCACCTGCGGCGGGACGTGTGGGCGGCGGCGCTGCAGGTCTTCAACTGGCTGCGCCTCACCGGTAACTCGAGCTACGGCGACCTGTTCGCCCAGTCAGCGGGGCAGGTCAGCCCGCTCGAGCACTACTGGTCGCTGGCCATCGAGGAGCAGTTCTACTGGGTGTGGCCGCTGGCCTTCGCCGGGCTGGCGGGCATCGCGCTGCGGGCCCGGCGCTCGATGGTGCTGGTGCTCGGCGTCCCGGCGCTGGTGGCGGTGGCCATCGCTCCGGTGATCGCGGCGGTGTGGGGGCCGGAGGCGGCGTACTGGTCGACGTTCGCCCGGGTCGGCGAGATCCTGACCGGTGCCGTGGCGGCCGCCGTGGTGGCCGAACGGGGTGCGCCGCGCTGGACCCGCCACGCCGCTCCGGGGTGCCTGGTGCTGATCGGGCTCGCCGTGGTGTTCTTCCCGTCCACCAGCGGCCCCGCCTACGAGGGCTGGCTGCCGGCGCTGTCGGTGGTGACCGTGGTGCTGCTGCTCGGCCTGCAGCACGACGGACCGCTGCGCCACGGCCTGTCGCTCGGGCCGCTGGTCGCCCTCGGCACCATCAGCTACGGCGTGTACCTGTTCCACTGGCCGATCTTCACGCTGGTCGACGAGGCCCGCATCCACCAGGGCGGTGCGGTGCTGCTGGCCGTCCGGCTGGGCCTGACCCTGGTGGTGGCCGTGGCCTCGTACCGCCTGCTGGAGCGGCCGGTCCGGCGGCTGCGGTGGGCCCCGCGTCCGACCCTGGTGGCGGGCGGCGTGCTGACCGTGGCCATCGTGGTGCTGGCCCTCACCGTGCCGAACACCAGTCTCACCATCGACACGGCCGGGGCGGCCGCCGACGAAGCCGCCATCACCCCCGGGGCGCCGGCCACCGCGCTGTCGGTCACGTCGGGCACGCCGGTCGCACCCGATGGGTGGAAGCAGGCCGCCCTGGCTGCTCCGGCGACGAACCGGCCGGTCCGGATCCTCGTGCTGGGCGACAGCACCGCCAAGGCCACGGGTGGCGGGCTGGCCCGCTGGGCGGCGGCCAACCCGGACGTCGCCCAGGTCACCATCGCCGGCCAGGCCGGCTGCGGGTTCGTGCAGGGCGGCACCCGCGTGTTCCCCCAGGGGGACCAGGAGATCTCACCGGAGTGCGACCAGTACGTGGACGAGGTCCTGGCCCAGCAGGTCACCGAGCTCCAGCCGGACGTGGTCGTGTTCCAGACGACAGCGTGGGATGTCATCAACCAGCGCTTCCCCGGCACGGGCCCCGAGGCTCCCACCGATCCCGAGTACCGGCGGCGGATCGAGGCGGGGCTGGCGAAGGCCACCGACGCCGTGCTCGGTGCCGGCGCGCCGCAGGTGGTGTGGATCGCCGAGCCCACCGTGAACCCGATCTGGAACCCGGTGCACTCGCCGCAGGAGGAGCCCGAGCGCCACGCCGTCCTGCACGACACCATGGCCGGCCTGGCCGCCGAGCACCCCGATCAGGTGGCGGTGGCCGACCTGGCGTGGTGGGTGGACGACGCCGGGCTGGCCGAGGACCACCCGACCCGCCCGGACGGCGTGCACTTCTCGCCGGAGGCGGCGGAGCGGGTGGCCACCGACTGGCTGGGCCCGCTCCTGGTGAACGCCGCCGTCAGAGGTCGATGACCACCTTGCCGACGTTGGCGTTGGTCTCCAGGTAGCGGTGGGCGTCGGCGATGTCGGCCAGCGGGAACCGCCGGTCGATCACCGGCTTCACCGCACCGGCCTCGATGGCGGGGATGACCTCGGCGGCGAACCGGGCCGATGCCTGGGCCTTCTGCTCGAGCGGACGGGGCCGCAGGACCGTGCCGACGATGTGGGCCCGCTTGGGGAGCAGCATCCCGAGGTTGACCTCGGTGGCGCCGCCGCCCATCACCCCGACCTGGACGATGGTGCCGCCGACGCGGATGGCGGCCACGTTGCGCATCAGGTAGTCGCCGCCGACCACATCGAGCACGGTGTCGACGCCGGCGCCCCGGGTGGCCTCGGCTGAGGCCTCCACGAAGTCCTCGCTGCGGTAGTCGACCACCCGGTCCGCTCCGAGCGACCGCACGGCGTCGACCTTGCCGGCCGACGTGGTGGCCACGACGTGGGCCCCCATGGCCTTCACGATCTGCACCGCCATCGACCCCACGCCGGACGCGCCGGCGTGGACCAGCGCCCACCCGCCGGTGCGGAGCCCGCCCTGGACGACGAGGGCGTCGTGGGCGGTGATGCCGACCTCGGGGATGGCGGCGGCGTCGGCCACGGCGATCCCGGCCGGCACCGGCATCAGCTGCCGCTCGTGCACCGCGACCTGGTCCGCATAGGCGCCGCCGGCGACGATGGCCATCACCTCGTCGCCCACCGACCAGCGGGTGACCCGGTCCCCGACGGCGGCGACCCGGCCCGACAGCTCCATGCCGGGCACCTCGTGCTCCCGCTTCGGCCCCGGCTCCGGGTAGAAGCCCCGGCGCTGCAGCAGGTCCGCCCGGTTGAGGGCGGTGGCGACCACGTCGACCAGCACGTCCTCGGGGCCGAAGGCCGGCGCCGGGATGTCGGTGAGGGTCAGCACATCGGGGTCGCCGTAGGAGGTCAGCACGATCGCACGCATGCGCGCACCCTAGGGTCCGGGGGCTGTGGACTTCTCGCTCGCTCCGGACCTGGTCGCGCTGGGGGACGCGGCGCGGCTGGTCGGGCGGGCCGGGGCGGACCGGCGGAGCATCCGGGATGACGGGTGGCTCATGGGCTACGACCCCGCCTTCGCGAAGGAGCTGGCCGAGCGGGGGTGGCTGGGCATGACCTGGCCCGTCGAGGTCGGCGGCGGCGGTCGTCCGGCGCTGGAGCGCTTCGTGGTGTTCGAGGCGCTGATCGGCGAGGGGGCGCCCTTGGCCGCCTGCTACTTCGCCGACCGTCAGATCGGGCCGACCCTGCTCCAGTACGGCACCGCGGAGCAGCAGGACCGCTGGCTGCCGGGGATCCTGGCCGGCACCGATGTCTGGTGCATCGGCATGAGCGAGCCCGACGCCGGGTCGGACGTGGCGTCGCTGCGCACCCGGGCCGTGCGCGCACCGGACGACCCCGACACGTGGATCGTCGATGGTGCCAAGGTCTGGACCAGCGGGGCCGCCCACGCCGACTGGTGCTACCTGATCGCCCGCACCGATCCCACCGCCCGGCCCCACGCCGGCCTGTCCGAGCTGGTGGTCGACCTGCACAGCCCCGGGGTCGAGGTGCGGCCGATCGTGGACGCCACCGGCGACGGCCACTTCTGCGAGGTCCGCTTCGATGGCGTCCGGGTGCCCGCGGCGAACCTGATCGGCGACGAGAACGGCAGCTTCCGCCAGGTGATGCGCCAGATGGAGCACGAGCGCGGCGGCATCGACCGCCTGGTCAGCAACCAGGCGCTGTACCGCGACGTCCTGCCGCACGCCGATCGGCAGGACGCCCGGGTCCGCCAGGAGATCGCGGCCATCGAGACCGGCTACCGCCTGGGTCGGCTGCTCGTGCTGCGGGAGGTCCTGGGCCAAGCGCCGGCCCAGTTCTCCGCCGCCGCCAAGACGGCGTGCGCCGAGCACGAGCAGCGGGTCGCCTCGTTCTGCGCCCGGGTCCTGGGCGCCCGGGGCCAGGCCGGCCTGCCCGCCGACGACCTCGCCCGCCGGGTGGCTCGCAACGTGGCGTACGCACCCGCCTACACGATCATGGGCGGCACCACGCAGATCCTCCGCACGATCATCGCCGACCGCGTCCTGGGCCTGCCCCGGGTCTGAGCTCCCCGACGACCGACGGCCGACGGCCGACGGCCGACGAGCCCGGGCAACCCCGGGGCTCGGGGGGCCCGGGGAGGGTCAGAGCCGGCGCACGTGCGGTCGCGGATCGGTCTTGTGGGGGGCGAGGGCGATGCGGGCGTCGGTGATGGCAGCGGAGCCGTCCACCACCAGCACCGGGTTCAGCCGCACGGCCACGATCTCGGGCAGCGCATCGGCCAGCGAGGCCAGGCGGGTGAGCAGCTCGACCAGCGCCGCCCGGGCCTTCGGGCCGTGCTCCAGGACGAGCGGACCGAGGACCGACCCGTCGATGAGGCGCTCGGCGTCGGCATCGGTGAGGGGCAGGATCTGCATGGCCTCCTGGGCGACGCGCTCCACGGACGCCCCGCCGGGCCCGAGGGTCAGCAGGTCACCGAGGATGTGGTGGCGGTACACGCCGATGCGGCACTCCACCCCCTCGGGCACCATCACCTGGACGATGGCGGGATGCATGGCCGCCCCGAGCAGGAACTCCATGCGGTCGTAGGCGTGCCGGACCTCCTCGTCGCCGTAGACGTCGAGCGCCACCCCGCCCGCCTCGGTCTTCGAGAGCCGCTCCAGGCCCGACGCCTTCAGCGCCACCGGGTAGCCGAGGCGCCGGGCGGCGGCCACGGCCTCGTCCGCCGACTCCACCAGCTCCTGGGCCGCCGGGAACAGGTCGGCGCACCGCAGCAGCTCCTCGGACTGGAGGGGGTCCAGCCAGCAGCGACCGCCGTCGGGGCGGCCCTCGAGCCAGCCGTCGACCAGCGCCCGGGCCCGCACCTGTGCCGGCTCCTCCAGCTCCACCAGCTCGCCCACCGGCTGGGACCGCCAGGCGGCGTAGCGGGCGACGCGACCCATGGCCAGGGCCGCCTCCTCGGGGAACGGGAACTCGGGGATCGACACCCCGTCGTCGCGCAGCAGCCCGGGACGGTGCTCGCCCAGCATGCAGGCCACCGTGGTCACCGCCTCCGACGACCGGGCGGCCGAGCGGAGCGCGGCCCCGACCCTCCGGTAGTGGCCGCGGATCGCCGGCGCGTAGATCACCAGGACAGCATCGACGTCGCCCCGCTCGTAGATGGCCCGCAGCGCCCCGTCGAAGTCCTCGGGCTCCGCCTCGTTCGACAGGTCGACCGGTTCGTGGGGCCGCAGGCCGGCCGCCTTCAGGGCGTCGACCGCCAGCCACGCCGGCCCCCACGAGTTGGTGAGCACCGCCACCCGGTCCCCCGCCGGCAGCGGCTGGCTGTCCAGCACGTTGGCGGTGAACAGCATCTGGGTGAGGTTGTCGACCCGGATGATGCCGGTCTGCTCCAGCAGCGCGGTGGCCGTCGCCCCCGCCGGCCAGGCATCGGGCTCGCCCCACTGGTCGGTCTCCGACCCGCCCACCTTCACGGCCACCACCGGCTTGTGCAGCGACAGCGCCCGGGCCGTGCGGGTGAACTTCGACGGGTTGCCGAAGGACTCCAGGTAGCACATCACCACGTCGGTGTTCTGGTCGTCCTGCCAGTACCGGAGCAGGTCGTTGCTGGACACATCGGCCTTGTTGCCGACCGCCACGAACGAGCTGATGCCCAGGCCCATCTGCCGGGCCGAGTCGATGATGGCCGCGCCGATCACCCCCGACTGGGCGACCAGGCCGACCCGGCCGGGGATCGGCTCGACCGGCACGAACGTGGCGTGCATCGACACCTCGGGATCGGTGTTGATGACCCCCAGCGCGTTCGGCCCGATGAGCCGCATCCCGTGCCGGCGGGCGTAGGTGACCAGCTCGATCTCGTCGGCCTCGCCCTGCTCGTCGCGGTCGGCGAACCCCGCCGACAGCACGACCAGGCCCTGCACCCGCTTGTAGGCGCACTCCTCCGCGATCCGCAGCACCTCGTCGGCCGGGACGCACACGACGGCCAGGTCCAGCTCGCCCGGGACATCGAGCACCGACCGCCACGAGCGAACGCTGCCCACGAAGTCCGCCTCGCGGTTGATCGGGTACACCGGCCCCTGGAACCGGCGGCTGACCAGCGCGTGGAACACCTGATGGCCGATGGTGCCCTCGGTGCGGGATGCTCCCACCACGGCGATCGAGGTGGGTCGCAGCAGCCGCTCCACCGAGCGGGCCTCGGCCACGCCGGCCCGCACCTCGATAGCCGCCAGCGCCTCGGGCGTCGGCTCGATGTCGAGCTGGACCTCGATGACGCCGTCCTCGAACCGGCTCGAGGCGGTGAACCCGGCCTGGGTGAACACGCCCAGCATCTTGCGGTTCTGCGGCAGGACCGACGCCGTGAAGCCGGAGATGCCCGCCTCCCGCGCCGCCTCGGCCAGGTACTCGAGGAGCACCGTCGCCATGCCCCGGCCGTGGTGCGCATCGTCGATGAAGAACGCCACCTCGGCATCGCTCCGGGCCCGGTGCCGGTCGTAGCGGGCCACGCCCACCAGCTCGTCGCCGATCAGACCGACGAACGCCATGCGATCCACGTAGTCGACCCGGGTGAAGCGCTCCAGGTCCCGCTCGGACAGCCGCGGCCGCGGCGAGAAGAACCGGAAGTAGATGCTCTCCGGCGACTGGCGCTCGTGGAAGGCGACGATCCGCTCCGCGTCATCGGGCCGGATCGGCCGCAGCGCCATGGTGCCGCCATCGGACAGCACGACCTCGGATTCCCAGCGCTCCGGGTAGTCGGACATGGGCCGAGGCTACCGATCGGCACCCGCTAGAACCTTCGGGTGCCCGCCCACTTCATCCGGTCTTCGGCTCCGCTTCCCCTGGACTTCAACGCGATCCGCCAGGAGCTGGACATCCCGGGGCCGTTCCCGGCCGACGCGCTCGCCGCCGCGGACCAAGCGGCGCAACGCACGTTCCCCGATCACGACGACGCCACCGCACTGGACCTGGTCACCATCGACCCGCCCGGATCCCGGGACCTGGACCAGGCCCTCGGGATCGAGACCACGGGCGACGGCTGGCGCGTGTCCTACGCCATCGCCGACGTCGCCGCTTGGGTCGATCCCGGCGGGCCGATCGACGCCGCCGCCCGGGAGCGCACGCAGACGTACTACGCACCGGACCTCCGCACCCCGCTCCACCCGCCCGTCCTCGGTGAAGCAGCCGCATCGCTGCTCCCCGACGGGCCCCGGCCCGCCGCCCTCTGGACCATCGACGTCGACGGTGACGGCCGCACCACCGCCGTCGACGTCCGCCGGGCGCTGGTCCGGAGCCGCGCCCAGCTCACCTACGCCGGCGTCCAGCAGCAGCTCGACGACGGCACCGCACCCGACTGCCTCCGGGCCCTCCCCGCCCTCGGCACCGCCCTCACCGCCGACGCCCGCCGCCGCGGCGCCATCGAGCTCGGCCTCGCCGACCAGGAGGTCGTGGCCGCACCCGACGGCACCTGGACCCTGGAGCTGCGGGCCGACCTGCCCGTCGAGCACTGGAACGCCCAGGTCTCGCTGCTCACCGGCCGGGCTGCGGCCTGGCTGATGATCGAAGGCGGCATCGGCATCCTGCGCACGGTCCCCCAAGCCGACCCCGACACGTTCCCCCGGCTGCGACGCGCCGCCCGCAGCCTCGGCATCCCGTGGCCCGAGGGGACGGACCCGGGCACCGTGCTGGCCTCGCTGGACACCGGCCAGCCCCGCCACGCCGCCTTCGCCGACCTCGCCGCCGAGCTGCTGCGGGGCGCGGCGTACACGCCGTTCACCGGCCCGCCGCCCGCCGACCCGGGCCACGCCGGGGTCGGCGCCCCCTACGCCCACGTCACCGCACCCCTGCGCCGCCTCGTCGACCGCTTCGGCACCGAGATCTGCCTCGCCCTCGTGGCCGGCACGCCGGTGCCCGCCTGGGTCACCGATGCCCTGCCGGAGCTCCCGGAGCAGATGGCCGCCGGGGACAGCCGGGCCAAGAAGCTCGACCGCGCCGTCATCGACGCCACCGAGGCGTTCGTGCTGGCCGACCGGGTCGGATCCGTGTTGGCCGCAGCCGTCGTTGAGAGCGGCGACAAGTACGGCACGGTCGTGCTCGAGGAACCGCCGGTGCGGGCCCGGTGCGACACCGCCCACCTCCCCCTCGGCGAAGTCGTCCACGTCCGCTGCACGGCCGCCGACGTGACGGAGCGCACCGTGCGCTTCGAGCGCGTGTCCTGACGCCGCGGGTCCCAGGGGTGTCCGTATCCGGGCGGGCCGCCCCCTCTAACCTTGACCGACCCTCCGAACCCAGAAGGACCACCCCATGATCGTCGTCACCGGCTACCTCACCATCGATCCCGAGAAGCGCACCGAGGCCGAGGCCGCCATCGCCGCCTTCGTGCCCCAGAACCTCGCCGAGGACGGCTGCGTCGACTACCGCTTCTCCTGGGACACCCTGGACCCGAACCGCCTCAACGGCGTGGAGCAGTGGGAGTCCCAGGCGGCCATCGACGCCCACATGGCCAGCGCCCACATGGCCGAGTTCATGGGTGCCATCGGTGGCTGCCTCGGCGGCCCCGCAGAGTTCACGGCGCACGAGATCTCGTCGTCCACGAAGCTGATCTGACGGAGCCCCTCCCCTGTTGCTCCCCCTCCTCACCGTCGCCGTCGGCGCCCTCATCGGGTTCGTCGGCTCGAGGTCCCTCCGTCGACCCCAGCACGCCGCCCAGGCGGCGTCGGTGGCGCGCTCGGTCAGCGGCACGGTCAACCGGCGCAAGACGCTCACCGCCCCCGAGCTGCAGCGGGCCTGCTTCTCGGAGATGGTGCGCCACGTCCGCGTCGACCGCCAGGGCCGGACGCGAGCCCCGGCCCGCTACGTGCTCCAGGTGGCGGCGGTCGACATGGAGGTCATCGACGAGACCCGCTCGTGGTTCGTCGACGGCCTGAAGGACGCGCTCGCCACTGCGGCCAAGGACAACGGGTGGGTGCTGGAGGGCACGCTCGACATCCGCTTCGAGGTCGACGCGTCGCGCCGCGCCGGGGTGCCCAACGCCCTCGCCGTCGATCCGGAGGGCCCCAAGCGCGCCGAGCCCACGGCACCGCCCACCGCCCCGGGGCGAGCCCGCCCCACCGGGCTGGTGGTGGTCCGCACGGACACCGGCGCCCGCACACCGCTCGGCCGCGACGCCGTCACCATCGGCCGGTCGTCGGACAGCACCATCACCATCGACGACACCCGGGTCAGCCGCTCCCACGCCACCATCGAGCGGGGCCGCTCCGGCTGGACCGTCACCGACAACGGGTCGTCCAACGGCACCGCCGTCAACGGCAAGGCCCTCCCCGCCCGCACCCCGAAGCAGGTGGCCGCCGGCGACCGCATCGGCGTCGGGCCGGTCGAGCTGCGCATCGAGGCCGACGGCAGCGGCCAGGCCCCGGGCGGTCGGGCCCTCGATGACAGCGACCGGACCCGCATCTCCGGCGAGGTGCTGCCGCCGCCCCGGAAGCCGAAGCCGTGACGCTCATCCTCTACCTGGTCGCCGGCATCGTGCTCGGCGTGGTCGTCGAGCGCATCGTCGGCCGCCCCAAGACGGTCGCACCCGCCCCCGGCGGCGTGCCCGCCCCCCGCCGGAAGCGGCGCTGGGGCCGCATCATCGGCGTCACCTCGCTGATCCTGGTCATCGCCCTCGTCGCCTCCGCCCTGTTCCTGTACAAGTGGGCGTCGGACGTCTTCGACAAGATCGAGAAGGTCCCCGTGGCGTCGGTGCTGTCCGACGACACGTCCCAGGGCACCAACTACCTGCTGGTCGGCAGCGACAACGGCGAGGCGGGCGGCGAGCAGCGCGCCGGGGTCGAGGGGCGCCGCTCCGACACGATCATGGTGCTCAACGTCAAGGACGGGAAGGCCAAGATGCTCTCCCTCAACCGCGACCTGTGGGTGGCCAACCCCGCCACCGGCGAGAACGGCCGGCTGAACGCCACGTACAACCAGGGCCCGGCCAACCTGATCCAGGCCGTCACGGAGAACTTCGGCATCCCGGTCAACCACTACATCGAGATCGACTTCATCTCGTTCAGCGGGCTGGTCGACTCCTTCGGCGGCATCGACATCTTCTTCGAGCACCCGGCGTTCGACCTGGCCTCGGGCCTCGACGTCAAGCAGTCCGGACTGGTCCACCTCGACGGCGATCAGGCCCTCGCCTACGTGCGCTCCCGCCACTACGCCGAGATGATCGACGGCCAGGTCGTGCTCGACCCCACCAGCGACCTCGGCCGGGTCCAGCGCCAGCAGGTGTTCCTGCGGGAGATCATGAAGAAGGCGGGCGCCAAGCGGAACCCGTTCACGCTGATGAAGGCGGCCGAGAACATGAGCGGCGGCCTCCGCATCGACGACACGATGACCATGTGGGAAGCGGCCCGTTTCGCCTGGGCGATGGGCCGGCTCGATCCGGTGTCGATCCCGCTCCCCGTCACGCCCCGGACCACCAGCGGCGGGGCCGCGGTCCTCGATCTCCAGCAGCCCGAGGCCAACGCCGTCCTCGACCAGTTCCGCTGACCGCCGGCCCGGAGCGGCTACCGGTCGTTCAGGGAGAGGTGCTGGTAGTCCTTCGGGTTGGTCCAGTCACCGCCCCACTCCCAGCCGACGGCGGCGAACGCCCGGCGCACCACGCCGTTGCGGTTGATGGTCCCGGTCACCTTCACGCTGCGGTCCGCATACGGCTTCCCGGCCGGCGGAAGCACGGTGCCGGAGCTGGTCACGTACGGGTTCTGCACCGGGTTGATGTCGATGGCGGTGCCGTAGGAGTGCTCCGACCAGCGGCTGCCACCGGTGACGGCACGGCAGTTGAACGCCGACGTGTTGTTGGCCGCCATCGACGCGTCGTCATCGGACCCGTACCGCTGCACGGGGTGGATGCGGTTGATCTGGAAGCGGGCGTCGTACAGCTCCCGGAACGCGGCCGCCACGTGCTGGGCCTCGGTGTCGCGGATGATCAGGTCGCCGGTGTGGATCGCCCCGTCGTAGCCCCAGTAGGTGACCCGCACGCGCCGCAGCTGCGACGGCCCCACCGGGCAGCCCGACCGCCAGCTGGACCCGAGATCCGCGGCGGTCACCGTGGTCACGGAGCTGCGGAAGGCGGCCACGCCGCTCGAACCGACCGGAGGCGGCTCCCCGGTGCCCGGGTCCAGGCAGCCGGTGAGGGCGAGGGCCAGCAGAAGGCCCAGGGCGAGGGCGATCCGTCGCACAGGTCCAGGGTAGGACGGCACTACCGTTCGCGGCCATGAGTGAGCCTGCTGGGGAGTCACAGGAGTTCGGTACCCGGATCGCTGCCGCCTACGCCTCGGAGGGGTCGACGGTCGACATCGGCCGGGCGGTGCTGGGCGGCATCACGTTCCCCGAGGCGGTCGTCCAGGTCCCCACCGCCATGTGCAACCGCCACGGCCTCATCGCCGGCGCCACCGGCACCGGCAAGACGGTGACGCTCCAGCTGCTGGCCGAGCAGCTGTCCGCCCAGGGCGTGGCCGTGTTCACCGCCGACATCAAGGGAGACCTCACCGGGCTGGTGAAGCCGGCGACGCCGGGCGAGAAGGTCCAGAAGCGCGTCGACGAGCTCGGCCTCACCTACACCCCTGCCGGGTCGCCCGTGCAGTTCTGGTCGCTGGGCGGCCAAGGGCCCGGCGTGCCGCTGCGCGCCACCATCGGCGGCTTCGGCCCGCAGCTGATGGCCAAGGTGCTGGGCGCCAACGAGGCGCAGACGTCCTCGCTGGCGCTGGTCTTCTACTACGCCGATCAGAAGGGGCTGCCGCTGCTGGACCTGGTCGACCTGGTGGACCTGCTCACCTACCTGATCAGCGACGAAGGCAAGGCCGAGCTCAAGACCATCGGCGGCCTCTCGTCGGCCACGGCCGGCGTCCTGCTCCGCAAGCTGGTGGAGCTCACGCAGCAGGACGCCGAGGCGTTCTTCGGCGAGCCCGAGGTCACCATCGACTCGCTCATCCGCACCGCACCCGACGGCCGCGGGGTCATCAACTGCCTCGAGCTGGCCGCCGTCCAGGACCGGCCCAAGCTGTTCTCCACGTTCCTGATGTGGCTCCTGGCGGAGCTGTTCGAGACGCTGCCCGAGGCCGGCGACCTCGACAAGCCGAAGCTCGTCTTCTTCTTCGACGAGGCGCACCTGCTGTTCGCCGACGCCCCGAAGGAGTTCGTGGAGCAGGTGGCCCAGACGGTGCGGCTCATCCGCTCCAAGGGCGTCGGCGTGTTCTTCATCACCCAGCTCCCCGATGACGTCCCCGACTCGGTGCTGGCTCAGCTCGGCAACCGGGTCCAGCACGCCCTGCGCTCCTACACGCCGCGCGACGCCAAGGCGCTCAAGGCCGCGGTGTCCACCTACCCGAAGACCGACGACTACGACCTCGAGGAGGCGCTGACCCAGCTCGGCATCGGCGAGGCCATCGTCACCACGCTGTCCGACAACGGTGCCCCCACCCCGGTGGCGTGGACGAAGGTGCGGCCCCCGCAATCGCAGATCGGCGCCGTCGACCCCGCCGAGGTCGACGCGCTGGCCCGGGCCAGCGAGCTCTGGGCCACCTACGCCACCGAGATCGACC
>CALANQ010000306.1 GCA_937926025.1 uncultured Acidimicrobiales bacterium | reverse complement strand
GGCCACGGCTTTGTGGCAGCAATCGTTTCGGGCGCCTCGGTCCAGGCCTTCATGCAGAAGGTCCACGACAACGGCCACCTCTACAAGGAGACCTACGCCGGCTGGTACTGCGTGCCGTGCGAGGCGTACTACGAGGAGGACGAGCTCGACCCGAACCCCGACGGTGGCCCGGGCCTCTGCAAGATCCACGCCCGGCCGGTGGAGTGGTTCGAGGAGGACAACTGGTTCTTCCGCCTGTCCGCCTTCGAGCAGCCGCTCCTCGACTGGTACGAGGCCAACCCCGACGCCGTCGGGCCGGTCGGCAAGCGCAACGAGGCCATCGGCCTCATCAAGCAGGGCCTCCGCGACATCTCCATCAGCCGCACCTCCATCGACTGGGGCGTGCCGGTCCCGTGGGACGACGGGCACGTCTTCTACGTCTGGTACGACGCGCTCATCAACTACGCCACCGCCATCGGCTACGGCTCCGATCCCGCCCGGTTCGAGCAGTGGTGGCCGCACGTGCACCACCTGCTGGCCAAGGACATCCTGCGGTTCCACTGCGTGTACTGGCCGGCGATGCTGCTGGCCGCCGGCGAGGCCCCGCCCGCCCACCTCAACGTCCACGGCTACCTGCTGGTCGGCGGCGAGAAGATGAGCAAGACCCGGCTCAACCAGATCTTCCCCGCCGACCTGGTGGCGGACTTCGGGGTCGACGGGTTCCGCTACCACTTCCTCCGCCACGCCCCGTTCGGTCCCGACGGCGACGTGAGCTACGAGGGCATCGTCGCCGGGTACAACGCCGATCTGGCCAACAACTTCGGCAACCTGCTCAGCCGCGTCGCCACCGTCGTCGGCAAGAAGTGCGACGGCATGGGCCCGGCGCCGCGGCCCGACAGCCCGCTGGCCGCCGTGGCGGCCGACGCCTACCGCGACGCGGCGGCGGCGTGGGACGCCGTCCAGCCGTCGGTCGCGCTCGACGCCACGTGGCGGCTGATCCGGGAGGCCAACGCCCTGCTGGAGCAGACCGAGCCGTGGAAGGCCGATCCCGGTCCGGAGGTCGACGGGGTCCTCGGCGATGCGCTCGAGGTCCTGCGCCTGGTGTGCATCCTGGCCAGTCCGGCGCTGACCCGGGCCACCGACGAGGCCTGGCGCCGCATCGGTCTGACCGGTTCGCCGGCCGACCAGCGGCTGCCCGATGCCGCCGCCTGGGGTGCGTACCCCGGTGGCCTGCCGGTGGCGAAGGGCGACCCGCTGTTCCCGCGGTTCAAGCCGGCGTCATGACCGGTCCGGCCGGGTCCGACGGGGTCCGCTGGACGGACAACCACTGCCACCTGCACTTCCGCGACGCCGACGCCGCGTCGGTGACCCACGCCATCGCCACCGCCCGAGACGTCGGCGTGGAGCGGTTCGTCACCGTCGGCTGCGACGTCGAGGACTCCCGCGCGGCCATCGCGGTGGCCGCCGCCCACGACGGGGTGTTCGCCACCGCCGGCGTCCACCCGCACGAGGCGCAGCACGGCATCGACGGGCTGGAGGACCTGCTGGCGGACCCCAACGTCGTCGCCGTCGGCGAGTGCGGCCTGGACTACCACTACGACCACTCGCCCCGCGACGCCCAGCGCGAGGTGTTCGCCGCCCAGATCGCCCTGGCCGAGGCGCACGGCCTGGCCCTGGTCATCCACGCCCGCTCGGCCTGGGACGACACGTTCGACGTGCTCGCCGCCGAGGGCGTGCCGGCCCGCACCGTGTTCCACTGCTTCACGGGCGGAGCCGAGGAGGCCCGGCGCTGCCTGGACCTCGGCGCCCACCTGTCCATCAGCGGGATCGTCACCTTCAAGACCGCACAGGACATCCGCGACGCGGTGGCCATCTGCCCGCCCGACCGGCTGCTGGTGGAGACGGACACGCCCTACCTGGCACCCGTGCCGCACCGGGGCGAGCCCAACCGCCCGGCGCTCGTCCCGCTGGTCGGCGAAGCCGTGGCCGCCGTCCAGGGGCGGACCGCCGCCGAGGTGGCCGCCTCCAGCTGGGATGCGGCCACGGCGCTCTACCGGCTGCCGAACGCCAACCAGCTGTGACCCACACCCGCACCGAGATCAACGCGCTGCTGGCGGCCCACGACCTCGGCCCCAGCCGGGCGCTCGGGCAGAACTTCGTGGCCGACCCCAACACGGTCCGACGCATCGCCCGCCTGGCTCGGGTGGGCCCGGACACGCCGGTGGTGGAGATCGGGGCCGGGCTCGGCTCGCTGACGCTCGCCCTCGCCGAGACCGGGGCACCCGTCACCGCCGTCGAGATCGACCGTCACCTGCGCCCGATCCTCGCGGAGGTCGTCGACGGGCTCGACGTCACCGTGGTGGCCGGCGATGCCATGGCCCTGGACTGGTCCGAGCTGCTCGCCGGCCACCCGCGCTGGGTGCTGGTGGCCAACCTCCCGTACAACGTGGCCACGCCGCTGGTCCTGGACCTGCTGGCCGGCGTCCCCGCCATCGAGCGGATGCTGGTGATGGTGCAGCTGGAGGCGGGGGAGCGGCTGGTGGCGGAACCCGGGTCGGCCGCCTACGGCATCCCGTCGGTGAAGGTGGCGCTGCGGGCCACGGGCCGGCTGGTGGGCAAGGTCAGCCCCGAGGGCTTCGTCCCGCGCCCGCGGGTCGACTCGGCGCTGGTCGAGATCGTGCGCCGCCCCGAGCCGGCCACCGACGCCGACCCGGACGAGCTGGTCGCCCTGGTGGAGCGGGCGTTCAACCAGCGCCGCAAGATGCTGCGCCGATCGCTCGCCGGCCTCGTCACCCCCGAGCAGTTCGAGGCCGCCGGGATCGACCCCCAGGACCGCCCGGAGTGCCTGTCCGTCGAGGACTGGGGCCGCCTCACCCGCGCCGTCCACGGCTGACCGTGCCGCCGGTGGTGCCTCGGTACCATCGCTCGGTGGTCGATGTCGTCCTTGCGCCTGCCAAGCTCACCGTCTCGCTGCGGATCACCGGGGTCCGAGACGACGGGTACCACCTGATCGACGCCGAGATGGTGTCCATCGACCTGGCCGACGAGCTGCAGTTCGCCGAGGGCGACGGGCTGGAGGTGGTCGGGGCCACCGGCCTGGCGGTGCCTGCCGATGACGACAACCTGGTCCGCCGGGCCCTGCGGCTCGTGGACCGGACCGCCCAGGTCGCGCTCACCAAGCGGATCCCCGCCGGCGCCGGCCTCGGCGGGGGATCGGCCGACGCCGCCGCCGTGCTGCGGTGGGCCGGGTTCGACGATCCGGTGCGGGCGGCCCGCCTCGGCGCCGACGTGCCGTTCTGCGTGCGGGGCGGCCGGGCGCGGGTGACCGGCATCGGCGAGGTGCTGGAACCGCTGCCGCACGTCGACCGCACCTTCACCCTGGTCACGCCGCCGTTCGGCTGCGCCACCCCGGCCGTGTACCGGGCGTGGGACGACCTCGGCGGTCCCTCGGTCGACGGCCCCAACGACCTCGAGGCCGCCGCCCTGGTGGTGGCCCCGGAGCTGGCCGGCTGGCGGGACCGGCTGGCCGAGGCCACCGGGCAGGTACCGGTGCTCGCCGGCTCCGGCAGCACCTGGTTCGTGGACGGGGCGTTCCCCGGTGCCGGGCTGGTCGTGCACGCGGTGGCCGAGGCGGGTTTGGAAGGGCTGGGGACCTCGCTCTAGGTTGGCGCCACCATGGGTTCACTGATCAAGAAGCGCCGTAAGCGCATGCGCAAGAAGAAGCACAAGAAGATGCTGAAGCGGACTCGCTGGCAGCGTCGAGCCGCCGGCAAGTAGCCGACGGCCGCCCGGTCACCCGGGCGGTGCTCACCGAGATCTCTGCACGACCGCCCCTCGTGGGCGGTCGTGTCGCGTCCCGACGCAGGTCCGGGCACGAATCGGTGGGGGTGGTCAACCTCCGGGGGTGCCCAGGCGTTGAACTGGTGTGCCCATGACCACCGACCGCCCGGCGACCGCGTTCGACCAGGCGTTTCCCGACCTCGCCGCCCTGGCCTACCGCGTGGCGTTCCGCCTCCTCGGCAACCGGGCCGAGGCCGAAGACGTCACCCAGGAGGCGCTGGCGCGGGCGTACGCCCGCTGGCGCCGCATCCACGGCCACGCCGCGCCGTGGGTGGCCCGGGTGGCCGCCAACCTGGCGCTGGACCAGCTGCGCGCCCGAGGCCGCCGCCACCAGGTAGACCTCCCGGCCGACGCCGGAGGACCCGCGGCGGAGCGCTCCGCCGTGGACCGCATGGAGCTGGCCCGGCTGCTGGAGTCGCTGCCCAAGCGCCAGCGGGAGGTCGTGGTGATGCGCTACCTCGCCGACCGCTCCGAGGCCGACACGGCCGCGGCGCTCGGCACCTCGGTGGGCACGGTCAAGCGCCACGCCCACCGCGGCTTGGCCACCTTGCGCTCGGCGTGGGCCGGGCTCGACGCCGATTCGATCTTCGACCCTGGAGGTGCCTGATGTTCGACCACCTGGACGACCCCGATCCCTATGTGCCCAGCGCCGACCTGCGGGCCGCCGCGCAGCGCCGCGGCCGCTCCCTGAAGCGCCGCCGCCGAGCCGTCGCCGGCTCCGCCGTCGCCTGCCTGGCGGTGCTCGCCGGGCTCGCCACCGTCGCCGCCACCGGCGCCGTCGTCGACCACCGGCTCGACGAGGTCCAGACGATCGACGTGCCGAACCTCCGCACCACCGCCGCCCCCGGCGATCCGAAGGTGATCCTGTTCGTCGGCGCCGACTCGGATGCGGGCAGCGCCGCCGCCGATCCGAACCGGCCGGCCGGCAGCACCCGCGCCGACACGATCCTGCTGGCCCGCGTGGATCCCGGCAAGGAGACGGTGAACCTGCTGTCGATCCCCCGGGATCTGCTCGTCGACATCCCCGGCCGAGGACTCGACCGCATCAACGCCGCCTACGCCTTCGGCGGTCCCGAGCTGCTGGTGGAGACCATCGACCAGAACCTCGGGGTCGAGGTCGACACCTACCTGGAGACCGACTTCCGGGGCGCCGCCGCCGTGGGCGATGCGCTCGGCGGGCTGTCGCTCTCGTTCCCGGCACCGCTGCGGGACCGGAACACGGGGCTCGACCTGCCGGCCGGCTGCGTCGAGCTCGATGGCAGCCAGCTGGTCGCGCTGGGGCGCTCCCGCCACGTGCGCTACTTCGAGGACGGCGTCTGGTGGCGCGACCCCACGTCGGACCTGGGCCGCATGACCCGCCAGCAGGCCATCGCGACGGCCATGTTCGAACGGCTGACCAGCATCGATCGCACCGACCCCCGCGAGGCCGTCCGGCTCCTGAACGCCGTGGTCGACGAGATCTCCGTGGACGCTGGCACCACGAGCCAGGACCTCCTGGCCCTGTTCCGCGGCATCGAGGGCAGCACGCCCCGGACCCTCCGGTACCCGGTGGTCGACCGGGTGCACGAGGGGGCCGACGTGCTGGAGCTGGCGGTCGGTGCCGACCAGGTCACCGCCGCCTTCCTCGATGTGGACGAACCGCAGCCGCCGGCGGCCCCCACCGCCACCTCGAACCCGCCGGCCGCCACCACCACCGGCCCGATGGGCGATCCGCTCTCGGATCCCAACGTGGGCAGCGACCCCGACTGGTCGCCCAAGACCTACGACGACGGCTGGCAGGCCCCGGCCGCCAGCCTCCCGACCCCCTGCTGAGGCAACCAGCGCCGGGGCCCGCAGGGCCGTCCCCTAACGTGGCGCTCGCCCGATCGGGGGTAGTTCAGTTGGTAGAACTCCGGCCTTTGGAGCCGGCTGTCGCAGGTTCGAGCCCTGCCCCCCGAGCCAGTGACCCGCCGGTCCGACGTCGGTCAGACGCCCCCGGCGCGGGGGAGGTCGACGCCCATCACGCGCTGCAGCTTCTTCATGGACTGCTCGTCGCTGATGTAGCAGATCATCCCGGAGCGCAGGGTCAAGGCGGCGAAGGGCGGCTCGGGCGTCTCGTTCACATCGCAG
Organism: uncultured Acidimicrobiales bacterium; assembly: GCA_937926025.1. Classification (GTDB taxonomy): domain Bacteria; phylum Actinomycetota; class Acidimicrobiia; order Acidimicrobiales; family Iamiaceae; genus Aquihabitans. The sequence goes on along the minus strand of CALANQ010000306.1, from coordinate 10,066 downwards.
CGCTCGATGTGCTCGCTGGCCACCCACGACTTGATGCCCTGCTTGTTGGAGTCCACCTCGATCCACATGTTCCGGCCCCTCGGCGTCGTCGTGCGTTGGGCAACGTACCCCACAGCGGCCCGAACGGGTTCCCGTCGGCCCCTCGATCCGCTAGACCGGGACGCATGTCCGAGCGCAGCCTCTCCGCCATCGTCCTCGCCGCCGGCGCCGGCACCAGGATGAAGTCGGCCCGGCCCAAGCCGCTGCACCTGCTGGCCGGCCGCACGATGCTCCAGTACATGCTCGACGCCCTGGTCGACTGCCACACGGGCGAGGTCGTGGTGGTGGTGGGCCACGGCGCCGAGCGCGTCACCAAGAAGCTGCAGGCCGCGGAGCCGGACCTGCACCTCACGTTCGTGGAGCAGCACCAGCAGCTCGGCACCGGCGACTGCCCGAGGACGACGGCCCCGACGCCGACGACCACGACGTGCTGGTCCTCCCCGGCGACATGCCGCTGCTGCGCCCGTCGAGCATCGCCGAGCTGGTGCGGGTCCACCGGGAGACCGGGGCCGCCTGCACCGTGCTCACCGCCATCGTCGACGAGCCCGGCCGCCTCGGCCGCATCGTCCGGGGCAAGGACGACCAGGTCACCAAGATCGTGGAGGCCGCCGACGCCAGCCCGGAGGAGGTCGAGATCCGGGAGATCAACACCGCGGTCTATTGCTTCCGCCAGTCGCTGCTGGCCCCGGCGCTGCGCCGCATCACCCCGGAGAACGCCCAGGGCGAGTACTACCTGACCGACGTCGTCGGCGTGCTGCGCGACGCCGGCTACCGGGTGGCCGCCGTCCAGGTGTCCGACCCGGCCGAGGGCGAGGGCATCAACGACCGCGAGCAGCTGGCCAGCGCCGAGGCCGAGCTGCGCCGCCGCACCAACGAGGCCTGGCTGCGAGCCGGTGTCACGCTGGTCGACCCGGCCAACACCTACCTCGACGCCACGGTGAAGCTGGGGGCCGATGTGACCCTCTTCCCGGGCACCATCCTCCAGGGCGACACGGTCATCGGCGCCGGCTCGGAGATCGGCCCGAACACCCGGTTGGTGGACTGCGTCGTGGGCGACGGGTGCGTCGTGGAGCAGTCCAACGGGCGCGACGCCGAGGTCGGCGCCGGCTGCGTGGTGGGACCGTTCGCCTTCCTGGCACCCGGTGCCCAGATCCCGGACGGCACCGTCACCGGTCCGTTCTATGCTGCGAGCGGTCCCGACGACGCCTGACTGATCGGGGCCCGAGCGAAAGGCACCCCGGTTGAGCACCACCAAGACCGCCGTCACCCACAAGAGGCTGGAGCTGTTCGCCGGAGACGCCCACCTGGATCTGGCCCAGGAGATCGCCGATCACCTGGGCGTGGAGCTCGGGGAGCCCAACCTCCGCAAGTTCGCCAACGGCGAGATGCACTGCCGCTACGGCGAGTCCATCCGCGGCTCGGACGTGTTCATCATCCAGACGCACGCCGGCCCCGGCGTCAGCGACTCGCTGATGCAGCAGCTGATCATGATCGATGCCGCCAAGCGGGCATCGGCCAAGCGCATCACGGCGGTGGCGCCGTACTACGGGTACGCCCGCCAGGACCGCAAGGCCGAGGGCCGCGAGCCCATCACCGCCAAGCTGGTGGCCGACATGCTGGCCGCCGCCGGTGCGGACCGCGTGGTCTCGGTCGACCTGCACAGCGGCCAGATCCAGGGCTTCTTCGACGTCCCGGTCGACCACCTCACGGCGCTGCCCATCCTCATCGAGTGCTGCAAGGCGGCCGGCAACGTGGAGGACCTGGTCATCGTGTCGCCCGACGCCGGCGGCGTGAAGGCGGCCAAGCGCTTCGCCAACCACCTCGGCGCGGACCTGGCGTTCGTCAACAAGATCCGCCCCAAGGGCGTGGCCAACGTGGTGGAGGCCTCCAACGTGATCGGCAACGTGGCCGGCAAGCGCTGCGTGCTTCTCGACGACATGATCGACACCGCCGGCACCATCGTGGCGGCCGCCGAGCTGCTCAAGGAGCAGGGCGCCACCGAGGTGTGGGCCATGGCCACCCACGGCGTGCTGTCGGATCCGGCCACCGAGCGCCTCAAGAACTCGGTCATCGAGAAGGTCGTCATCACCAACACGCTCCCGCTCCCGTCGGAGAAGCGCATCGACAAGATCGAGGTCCTGTCCATCGCCCCGCTGGTGGCCAACGCCATCAGCGCCGTGTTCGAGGACGAGTCCGTCAGCGAGATCTTCGGCGGCGAGAACCAGAAGTAGCGGGGTCAGCCGCCGGGTGAGGACGTACCCCGCTCGGCATCCCACGGGATGGAGCGGATCGAGAGGCCGGAACCGGTCCAGCGGACCGGATCGACGTCGGGCCGGAGGGCCACGGTCAGGTCGCGCTCGCCCGTCCAGGCCAGGCCCTGGGTGACGCCGTTCGCGGCGAGCGGCCGGGTGAGCAGCACGGTGCCGGTGCCGAGGTCGACGATGGTGAGCACCTCCGACCCCGGACCGCTCGTGGAGATCGTGTTCCAGGTGGCGGCGAGGTAGCGGCCGTCGGGCGTGAGGCGGACCTGCGTGGCCAGCCCGGCGAGACCGGGCACGGTGCCGCCGCAGCCGCCGTCGAGGGTCCGCCGATCGGCGTTGGCCAGGGTGGTCACCTCGATCGTGCAGTCCGTGCCGGGCGCCTCGACCATCACGTCGCCGGCCGCAGCGGCGCTCGCCCGGCCACCGGAGCCCGGCAGCGGCCGTTCGGCCCCGGTGTCGACGTCGATCGCCGCGTAGGAGGAGGTCTGCTCGATGCGCTAGGGCTGGCCCTCGGTCGAGGGATCTCGGTCGGGGATGAAGTCGGTCGCGCGCTGGACGATGAGCTCGTTCCCGATGGCGCCGATGGCGCGGATGGTGCGGATCGACTCCCACGACCCCTCGGGCGCCGGAAGGGGCAGGGCCCTCGACCACACCGTCCGTCCGTCGTTCCCGATCTGGTCGAGGCGCGCCTCGGTCGGTGTCCCCGGCTGCACCGGGTTCGTCACCGCGATCCCGAACCGGCGGCCGTCGGCCAGCACGAACGCGGAGGTCGGGTACCAGATGCCCTCGGTGGTCCACCAGGAGGCGGCCCCGGAGGCCGTCACGTCGTCGAGGGCCCCGCCCGCGGTGCTGGGGTCCGTCCCGGCGGGGAGCTCGTCGACCTGGTACGTGTGCGGGATCAGGAGCGGCTGGGGGACCGATCCCTCCACGGCCCGAGGGACCGTGGCGATCACCGTCTCCTCCTGGCCGGTGCCGCGGACCTGGTCCACGGCGACGCCTGCCACCAGGAGGACGGCCGCAGCGATGCCGGCCCGGCGGCCGTGCCGCCGGCGCCGCCGCTGCTGGGCCCGGCGGTGGACGGCGGCGAGGGACGCCGGGGCCACGTCGAGCCGGTTCGTGGCCGACCGGAGGAGGTCGCCCAGGTCATCGGGGACGGTGGGGTCGTCGATGGTGTTCACGGGTGGACCTCCAGGTGGTCTCGGAGGGCGTCGAGGGCGCGGGACAGGCGGCTCTTCACCGTCCCCTCGGCGATGTCGAGGGCGACGGCGGTCGCCCGGGTATCCAGATCCAGCAGCACCCGGCACACCACCACGGCCCGCTGCTCCAGGGGCAGGTGGCGGAGGGCGTCGAGCGCCAGGGCGCCCTCGGGGTCGACCTCGGCCGTGACCGCCCCGGTCCCGGCCGCGGCCTCCGCATCGGTGGCGGGGAGGGCGTGCTCCCGGCGGTGCTTGCGCCACCAGGAGATCGACCAGTTGAGGGCGGTCCGGTAGACCCAGGCCGCCGGGGCGTCGTAGGTGCGGAGCACCGACCAGCGCTCGTAGGCCCGGGCCATGGCCTCGTCCACGGCTTCCCGGGCCACCACGGGGTTGGCCACGGTGGCCTGGAGCGCCCGGTGCAGGGGCTCGGCGCTGGCCTCGTAGAACTCGGCGAAGGACCGCTCGTCGTCCAGCATCGCCGGGGCCTCCGCCCCTGCGTCCCCCACCACCGCCCTGTCGGTCATCACGACAGCTTCACGCCTCAGCCCCCCGATCGGTTCCACCGACCCCGCGGGACGGCCGCGAGCCCGCCAACCCTCGAACTTCGTAGGTCAGAGCGACGATCGGCGCGTCCTGACCTACGAAGTTCGGTTTGGGTTTGGGTTTGGCGTGGGTCAGAAGGGGGTGGCGTTGGCGGGGATGCGGGGGCGAGGCGGTTGGTGGGAGTGCTCGACCTCGTTGAGGACCCGGAGGGTGGTCAGGCCGGCGATGGTGGCGGTGACCAGGGCGGCCACGGCGATGCCGAGCGTGGTGCCCATCTCGGTGCCGGCGGTGACGCCGTGGGCGGTGGCGGTGAGGAACAGCGGGAAGCTGGCGAAGTGGATGCCCCGCCACCAGCGCTTCGGGATGTGCCTGCGCAGCAGCGACGAGGCCTCCACCGCCACCAGCAGGTACATCGACACCACGCCCCAGGCGATGGCCACGGGCCGCCACGACGACGTGAACGGGACCAGGCTCTCCGCCCAGCCGAAGTGCAGGTAGTTGTCGCCGACGGCGCCCGCGACGTGGACGCCGACGAAGACGACGGCCAGGCCCGACAGGCCCCGGTGGAGGTCCTGGATCCAGTTGGGCCGCACCTTCTTGCCGAGGGCCTTCGAGGACAGCAGCAGGCCGAAGATCACCGAGGCGCTCAGCAGCGCCCACGAGACCAGGCCGGCCGCCCGGTTGACGTACCACAAGGTCATGACGGGACCTCCCGGGGGGTCGTGACGAACCGCTCGAAGCCGTCCGTCGGGTGCAGGCCGCCGTGGGTGTCGACCAGCAGGGCGTGGGCGCCGATCGACGCGATGAGGCGGGCGCCGTCGGCGAGGCCGGCGACGATGGCCGCCTTGGCCAGGACCTCGGCCTGCCAGCCGCGGGCGGCGATGACCGAGGCGGCCACCACGTCGCTGGCCGCCGACGTGCCGGCGGCCGGGTCGATGACGTGGTGGCGCTCGGCGCCGGCGATGGTCCAGCGGCGCCGCAGCGTGGTGGAGGTGGCGACGGCGCCGTGGTCCAGCACCACGCGGGCGTGGGCGTGGCCGGTGGCGGCTGGGTCGAGGTCCACGGTCCAGTCATCGCCGTCGGGGCCGTAGCCGATGGCTCGCAGGTCGCCGCCCAGGTTGACCAGGGCCCCGGCGGCGCCTTCGGCGTCGATGCGCGCGGCCACCAGGTCGGCGGCCAGGCCCTTGCCGATGCCACCGGGATCGAACCCGACGCCCTCGGGCAGGCGGACGGCGCTGGCGGCGTGGTCGATCTCGATGTCGCCGGCACCCCGCCGCAGCGAGCTGAACGGATCGGCGCTGCGCTCGAGCCGGACGACCTCGTCGAACGTCCGGTCGTAGCCGGCCCGGACCACGGCGCCCAGCACGGTGGGGTCGTAGCGCCCGCCGGTCACCACGTGGGCCAGCACCGCCCGGTCGAACAGCTCCACGGTCTCGGGGGACACCCCGACCCAGCGACCGGCCGAGGCGTTGACCGCCGAGACCTCGCTGTCGGCGCGGAACCGGCTCCAGAGCTGCTCCAGCCGGGCGATCTCAGCCTCGGCCAGCTCGGCCAGCAGCGGATCGCCGTGGACCACGACGTGGGCGTCGGTGCCCATGGCCCGGAACCGGCGCTCAGCTGCCATGGCTCTGGGTGGTGGCGGCGGTCGTGGCGGTGCTGCTCGACGTGGAACCGGTGGTGGCGCCCCACGACGAGGAGCTGCTGTCGTCATCGGTGACGGTGGAGACGGTCTGGGTCCCGGTGCCCGTCGAGGTGCCGCTCACCGTGCCCGACGTGCTGGTCGAGGTGGTGGCGCTCGAAGCGGTGGTGGTGGACGAGGCGGTGGCGGTCTGCACCGCCAGCGCTCCGGTGATGGTGAGGAACGATCCGATGCTGACGGCGGCGGCCGTCGTGCGGGCCTTGCGCGCCGGGTGGGGGCGCTTGCGGCGGCGGGCCGGCGGGGTTGGCGCCGGGGTGGTGGGGGAGTGGTTGGCGTCCATGGGAGCCACGGTGGCCCCCGAACCTGGGAGGATCCGCAGAACGGCCCGGGATCAGGCGGGGAATCCGCCCCGAAGGTGAGGGGACGGTAAAGCCGAGGCCAGCACCGGGTCAGGCGGGGCGGAATGGGTGCCGGCACCCCCCGCCTCCTAGGCTGGCGAGCCGTCTGTCAACCGAATGCGCTCCGGCGCGATCTCTGAAGTAGGAGCTACCGATGGCTGAGATCAACCTGAAGGCCACCACCGGCCGTGAACTGGGCTCCGGCCCCTCCAAGCGGATCCGTGCCGCGGGCAACGTCCCCGGCGTGGTCTACGGCCTCGATGCCGATCCGATCCCGGTCACCGTGGAGTGGCGCCCGCTGCGCGAGGCCCTCACCACCGAGGCCGGCCTCAACGCCCTGATCGACCTCGACGTCGACGGCGACGTGTCCCTCACCGTGGTCAAGGACCTCCAGCGCCACCCGATCCGCGGCGACGTCCTCCACATCGACTTCCTCCGGGTCAGCGCCGACGCCGAGATCACCGTGGACGTGCCGATCGTGCTCGAGGGCGAGGCCAAGGCCGTGCTGTCGGAGAACGGCACCGTCGACCAGCTGCTCTACGCGCTGTCGATCAACGCCAAGCCCGCCGACATCCCCAACGAGCTCACCGTCGATGTCAGCGACATGGAGATCGGCGACTCGATCCTGGTCGGCGCCATCGACCTGCCGTCCGGCGTCAGCACCGACGTCGACCCCGAGGAGTCCGTCGTGGCCGCCAACCAGGCCATCGTCGAGGAGCTGCCCGAGGCCGAGGGCGAGGGCGAGGGTGACGCCGAGGGCGAGGGCGACGCGCCCGCCGCTGAGGCCGAGGGCGAAGGCGACGCCGAGGGCTGAGGCCCTCGTCGGGGTGTGACGCCGTGGCGTTCCGACGCTCGCCGGAACGGCGAGGGACCCCCGCAGATCTGGTGGTGCTCGGCCTCGGGAACCCCGGGGCCGAGTACGCCCACTCGCGCCACAACGTCGGCGCCGACGTGGTGGAGCTGCTGGCCGAGCGCCACGGCGGCCGCCTGAAGGCGTCCACCAAGGAGCGCTCCCTGGTGGCCGAGGTCCGCATCGGCACCGCCCGCGTCGTGCTGGCGTTCCCGCAGACCTTCTACAACGAGGCCGGCAACGCGGCGCGCCTGCTGCTGGAGCGCCACGGCATCGACGACCTGCACCGGTTCGTTGTGGTCCACGACGAGATGGACCTGCCGCCCGGCAAGCTCAAGGTGAAGATCGGCGGGGGGCTGGCCGGCAACAACGGGCTCAAGTCCATCAAGGCCCACCTGAAGACCGACGACTTCGTGCGGGTGCGCGTGGGCATCGGCAAGCCGCCCGGTCGCCAGCAGGGCGTCGACCACGTGCTGCGCCGCCCGGGCAAGGCCGAGCAGGCCGAGCTCGACGTGGCGATGGTCGAGGCCGCTGACGCCGTGGAGGCGATCCTCGCCGACGGCGCCGAGCTGGCCCAGACCCGCTTCAACGCCCGCTCCTAGGCGGGCCGATCCGTCCTCAGCGGCTGCCGAAGCCCATCCGGGTCTTCTTCTGGCCGAAGGCGTCGGCCAGGTTGACCTGGGCGAACTCCGACGGCAGCGGCGCCTGGGTGGCGTACCGGTAGAGCGCCAGCTGGAACACGGCGGTCATGGCCGACGACCAGCAGCTCACGGCGATCATCCAGATCACGCCGATGGCGACGGCGGCCACGATGATCGGCACGCTGCCGGTGACGATGCCGCCGACGATGATGGCGATGGCGGGCAGCGTGAGGACCATGGCGATGAGGCCGATGCCCAGGTTGACGATGAGGTTCTCTCCCCAGGTGCGCTTGAGCATCTCGGCCGAGCGCTTGATGGCCGTGCCGACGCCGACGTTCTCGAACACCACGATGGGCAGCACCAGGAAGGTGACCACCGCCCAGGCCATGCCGACGATGCCGATGACGATGCGGCCGAGGATGCCGGCCCGCTCCTCGAGCGAGCGCAGGATGATGGACACGGTGGCGGTGACGATGGCCCAGGGGAGGATCTTCCCGGCCCGGCTGGAGGCGCCCGACAGCGCCGAGCCCAGCGACGGCTCGCCGCCCTGCATGCGCTCATCGGCGCCGCACAGCAGCGCGGTCTTGAAGAAGATGGCCACGTAGGCCAGCACCAGGTACATGAGGAACAGCAGCACGTAGCCGAGCGGGTTCATCTCGAAGGTGGACGAGCCGGCGGCGTCGGTGGTCTTCGAGGTCAGGAAGATCGGCACCATGAACGTCCCGGCGATCACCAGCGAGGCGATGCCGGAGATGAGCGGCAGCAGCATCAGCTCCTTGTCGTGGCGGAGCAACCCCCACGACGCGCTCGCCAGCTGCTTCGACCGTGCCCAACGTCCCATGTCCCGCTCCTTCGGCTCGACAGGGCCCCAGTCTGCACCGGATCGGGCGCCGCGGGAAGGGATCGTGCCCGACGGTCGGTAGCGTGGTCGGGCTTCGCGACCCCCGGTGCTGCGCATCGGGGGCGCGCTGGCGCGCGTTCCCCACCACGATCGGACTCTCCATGGCGCTCACCGACCTCCCCGCCCTCCTGCGCGACGAGCCGTCGATCACCGGCGTCCTGGGACGGCGGGCGGCGCTGCTGGCGGTGCCCGAGCCGGCCCGGCCCCTGACCATCGCCGGGCTGGCCACGGTGGGCAGCCGGCGGCCGATCCTGGTGGCGGTGCCCACCACGGCGGAGGCGGAGCGCCTGGTCCACGACCTGGGCACGTTCCTCGGTCCCGACGCCGCCGAGCTGTTCCCGGCGTGGGAGACCCTGCCGTTCGAGCGGGTCAGCCCCAACATCGAGACCATGGGCCGGCGGCTTCGGACCATCTGGCGCCTCCGGGGCGGGTCGGGCACGGCGCCGCAGGTGGTGGTGGCGCCGGTCCGGGCCCTGGTGCAGCGCCTCGGCCCCCACGTCGACGAGACCGAGCCCCTGGTGATCCGCCCCGGCGAGCAGCGCGACCAGGCGGCGCTGGTGGCCTGGCTCGGCGAGCACGGGTACCGGCGGGAGGGCCAGGTGGAGCACCGCGGCGAGTTCGCCGTGCGCGGCTCCATCGTGGACGTGTTCGGCTCCACCGCCGACGGACCGGTCCGCATCGACCTGTGGGGCGACGAGGTCGATCGCCTGACCTCGTTCTCGGTGAGCGACCAGCGCTCCACCGGCGACCTCGAGCGGGTCGAGGTGTTCCCGTGCCGGGAGCTGCTGCCCACCGACGACGTGCGCGAACGGGCCTCGGCGCTCATCGCCCGGGAGCCGTGGGGGCGCGAGCAGTGGGAGCGGCTGGTCGAGGGCCAGCTGTTCGACGGGATGGAGAGCTGGCTGCCGTGGCTCACCGACGACCACCGGACCATCGTCGACCTCTTGCCGCCGGAGTCGCTGGTGCTGGTGGTGGAGCCCCGCCGCCTGCGAGACCGGGCCGCGGACCTGCTGGCCGAGGAGGCCGACCTGGCCGCGTCGCTAGCCCGCACGTGGGAGGTCGGTGACGACCGGGCGTTCCCGCAGCTGCACGCCACCTTCGGCGAGCTGTTCACCGGGTCCGAGCTGCCGGTGTGGTCCGTGACGGTCACGCCCGACGGCCCCGATGTGGCGACCGTGGCGGCCATGGGCTGGAACCCGGTGGTGGGCGACGGCGAGGGCCTCACCAACCAGCTCCGCCAGCTGCTCGACGAGGGCTACCGCGTGGTGGTCGCCGCCGACGGCGACGGCTCGGCTGGGCGCCTGGCCGACCTGCTGCGCGAGCGCGGCCTGGCCCTCGACGTCGAGGTCGGCGCCCTGGACCGGGGCGTCATCCTCACCGGCATCAAGCTCGCGGTGCTGGCCGAGCCCGACCTCACCGGACGGCGCCGGGCCCACCGCGCGCCCCGGCCTCGCAAGCGAGACACCGCCGGGTTCTTCGACGACCTCAAGCCGGGCGACTACATCGTCCACCACCAGCACGGCGTCGGGCGCTACGGCGGCATGGTCAAGCGGGCCATCGGCGGGGTCGACCGGGACTACCTGCTGCTGGAGTACAAG
>CALANQ010000305.1 GCA_937926025.1 uncultured Acidimicrobiales bacterium | reverse complement strand
CCGTACGTCGGCCGCGCCCTCGAGGCCAAGATCATCGAGCTCGACAAGAACCGCAACAACGTGGTCCTGTCCCGCCGGGCCTGGCTCGAGGAGACCCAGAAGGAGCAGCGCGAGGAGTTCCTCGAGAACCTCAAGCCCGGAGAGATCCGCCAGGGCGTGGTGTCCTCGGTGGTCAACTTCGGTGCCTTCGTGGACCTCGGTGGCATGGACGGCCTCGTCCACGTGTCCGAGCTGTCGTGGAAGCACGTCGACCACCCCGGGTCCGTCGTGGCCGTCGGCGACGAGATCACCGTCCAGGTGCTCGAGGTCGACCTCGACCGGGAGCGCATCAGCCTCTCGCTCAAGGCCACCCAGCAGGATCCGTGGCAGGAGTTCGCCTCCGGCCACCGCGTCGGCGAGCTGGTCTACGGCCGGGTCACCAAGCTCGTGCCCTTCGGCTCGTTCGTCCAGGTGGGCGACGGCATCGAGGGCCTCGTGCACATCTCGGAGATGTCGGCGCACCACGTCGACCTCCCCGAGCAGGTGGTCACCCCCGGCGAGGAGCTGTGGGTCAAGATCATCGACCTCGACCTCCAGCGCCGCCGGATCAGCCTCTCCATCAAGCAGGCGGCCGAGGGCGGCACCGTGTCCGCCGAGTACCAGGAGCACTTCGGCGAGCACGCCTACGACGACGAGGGCAACTTCATCGGCGGCGAGACCTCCGAGGCCCAGGAGGCCTGGGCGGAGTACTACGCCGAGCACCCCGAGGCGCTCGCCGGCGAGCCCGTCGCCGAGGGCGAGGCCGAGGCGGCCGCCGAGGCCACCGAGCCCGAAGCCTGACGGCCTCGCCGCACGCACGAACCTGACGGTGCCCCGCCCCTCGGGCGGGGCACCGCCGCGTCCGGCCTGGGTCGCCCGGACCAGAAATCGCACGGAATTCCTTGCGCCGGACGATGGTCCGGCCGACAGAGAACCTGTCGCAGCGCTCCGATCGCCGGAGCGCCCAACCTGCAAGGGGTCCACGGTGAGCCAACGCCGGACACTCATTCTCATCGCCGCCATCGCCATCGGTGCGCTCGCGTCGTTCCTCGTCTGGAACTACGTGGGGGGCATCCAGGACCAGGCGTACAACGACGCCGAGCGCGTGAAGGTCTACCTGGTGAAGGCGCCGATCCCCCGAGGGACGAGCGGCCAGGTGGCCGCCGCCTCCATCGTGGAGGAGAGCATCCCGAAGAAGTTCAAGCCGGCCAACGCCATCGTGAACCTCGAGGACATCTCCGGTCGGGTGGCCAAGAGCGACCTGGTGGCCAACCAGGTGGTCGTGGACGACATGTTCGTGGAGGCGTCGGACCCCGAGGCCGCCCAGTCGTTCGCCGACAACCTGATCAAGATCCAGAACCAGGATCAGACCACCTACACGATGAACGTCGACTCCGTCCGCGGCGTCAACGGGCTCATCGTGCCCGGTGACTACGTCAACGTGATGATCACCAACTACTCGGCCGCCACCGGTGGCGCCGACGACGCCAGCGGCGGTGGCACGGTCTCCGCCGAGCAGGCCCGCTTCCTGTACCAGAAGGTCCAGGTGCTGGCGGTCGACTACCTCACCGCCGCCGACGTGAACGCGGCCGCCGCCGAGACCACCCCCGACGGGGCGCCGGTCGGCACCCCCGAGGTCCAGAAGGGCCTCATCACCCTCATCGTCCCGCCCGAAGCCGCCCAGATCCTGCTGTCGGTGCCGGCGGAGAACCTCTACCTGACCCTGGTGTCCAAGGACTACGAGCCCCGCCCGACCGGCGAGGCCGACCTCTCGACCCTGCCGTCGGACAACGCGAAGGTCCTGACCCCCTACGGCCCGGACGGGGCCAAGAGCACCAACTGACCCGTCGGCCCGGCCGTCGCCGCTCCTCCCGTGCAGCCATCCATCTCCCTCCCCAGGTTCGGACCACGATCATGAGCGAGTACCTTTGGGCGGAAGATCCGCCTCCCCACAGCGGACCAACGCAATCGCCGAGGGCCATGTCGACGTTCCCCACATCTGACACGCAGACGCCCATCGTGGTGGTCGAAGCCGATCCGTCGGTCCGCAGCCGCCTCTCGATGCAGCTCGGTGAGCGGGCCATCGCCCTGGAGTCCATCGACGGGGTGGAGGAGCGGTTCACCTCGCCGTTCCTGCTGGTGCTCGGCCCGTCCTGCGCCCTGGTCCCCGGCGTCACCGGCGCCGAGGGCCTGCTGGCCCGCCGGTCCGACGTCGGCGCCATCCTCATCGCCGAGGACCTCTCCACCGAGGTCTTCCAGCGGGCCATGCGCTCCGGCGTCCGCGACGTCCTGGGCGCCCCGGTGGACACCGGCCAGCTCAACGAGGCCGTCCGCCGCGTCAGCGCCACCATCGCCCCGGCCGGCCCCTCGGCCTCGGTCGGATCGTTCGCCAGCTCCACCCCCGACGACGAGCCCAGCACCAACGGGCGGGTCATCACGGTGTTCTCCACCAAGGGCGGTGCCGGCAAGTCCGTGCTGGCCACCAACCTCGGTGTGATCCTGGCGCAGCGGGCCGAAGGCCCCGTGGCGCTGGTCGACGCCGACCTGCAGTTCGGCGACATCGCCGTCATGCTCAAGCTGGCTCCGCAGCACACCATCGTCGACGCCGTCGGCTCGTTCGACCGCCTCGATGTCGGCTTCCTGGAGAGCCTGCTGGCCACCCACCAGCCCTCGGGCCTGAAGGTGCTGCCCGCCCCGCTGGAGCCGGCGTTCGCCGACCAGATCGGCGCCGAGCAGATGAACTCCATCATCCGGCTGCTCCGCACGTTCTGCAGCTACGTCGTGGTCGACACCCCGGCCTACTTCAACGACGTCGTGCTGGGCCTGATCGAGGAGAGCGACGACGTGCTCCTCGTGGCCGGCATGGACATCCCCAACATCAAGAACGTGAAGATCGGCCTGCAGACCCTGCGCCTGCTGAACACGCCGATGAACAAGATCCACCTCATCCTCAACCGGGCCAACTCCAAGGTGAAGCTCGAGGTCAGCGAGGTGGAGCGCACCCTCCAGGTGAAGGCCGACGCCCTCATCCCGTCGGACATCGTCGTGCCCCAGTCGGTGAACAAGGGCACGCCGGTGGTCATCGACGCTCCCCGGGCATCGATCTCCAAGGCGCTCGAGCAGCTCGCCGACCGCTTCGCCCCGCGCGTCGACGCCAAGGCCAAGCGCAAGAAGTAGCGGCCCGCCGATCCGCACGAGCCCGGGTCCTCGCGCCCGGGCATCGTCGCGTCCGGGTCGCTGCCGCCTGCCGCCGCCTGCCGTCGCCGCGGTCGGTGGTCGACCCGGTCACCGTGGGTGAATCATCCGCTGCCTGCTCAAGGGCGGAGGGGATGGGCCGATAGGTCCGTGTGTCCCTCTACAAGCGCCTCCACGAACAGCAGGGGAACGGATCGTCCGGGTCCGCCAACGGCACGATGCCGGGTGGTGGCGGGATCGGGAACCGTCGTGACCCTGTGCTCGACGATCTTCGCCAGAAGATCCACCACCACCTGATCGACGAGCTCGGTCCGATCCTCTACGACAAGCGCCTGTCGGAGGACGACCTGCGCCGTCGGGTCCAGGAGCAGCTCCAGTCGGCGCTGGCCCAGGAGCGGTCGCCGCTCTCGGCCGCCGACAAGGCGCAGCTCATCCAGGACGTCTCCGACGACATCCTCGGCTACGGCCCGATCGACCGCCTGCTGAAGGACGAGGACATCTCCGAGGTCATGGTCAACGGCCCGAACTCGGTGTACGTGGAGCGCTCCGGCAAGGTCGAGAAGACCACCGCCAGCTTCGTGGACGACACGCACCTGCGGCGCATCATCGACAAGATCGTGGGCCAGGTCGGCCGGCGCATCGACGAGGCGCAGCCCCTCTGCGACGCCCGCCTCCCCGACGGCTCCCGCGTCAACGCGGTGATCCACCCGCTCGCCATCGGCGGCCCGTTCCTCACCATCCGGAAGTTCTCTAAGGACCCGTACCAGATCGACGACCTGATCCGGTTCGGCACCCTCAACGCCGCCTCGGCCCGCTTCATGCAGGCCATGGTGGTCGGCAAGCTCAACATCCTCGTCTCCGGCGGTACCGGCACCGGCAAGACGACCACGCTCAACGTGCTCTCCAGCTTCATCCCCGCAGACGAGCGCATCGTCACGGTGGAGGACGCCAAGGAGCTCCAGCTGCACCAGGATCACGTGCTGGCGCTGGAGGCACGGCCCCCGAACATCGAGGGCAAGGGCCAGATCACCATCCGCGATCTGGTCAAGAACACCCTCCGCATGCGCCCCGACCGCATCGTGGTCGGCGAGTGCCGCGGCGGCGAGGCGCTG
>CALANQ010000304.1 GCA_937926025.1 uncultured Acidimicrobiales bacterium | reverse complement strand
CAACGCCTCCATCCCTACGCCCCAGCCCGTGATGGCCCGCCCCATGTTCGGCGCCATCGGTGCCACCGCCGGCCGCACCTCGGTGGCGTGGGTGGCGCCCGCGGCCATCGAGGACGGGCTGCCCGAGCGGCTCGGCCTGGCCCGGGATCTGGTGCCGGTGAAGGACTGCCGGTCGGTGGCCAAGGCCGACATGGTCAACAACGCCGCCTGCCCCGACATCCGGGTCGATCCCGACTCGTTCGAGGTGTCCATCGACGGCGACGTCATCGACCAGGCCCCGGTGTCGGAGCTGCCGATGGCCCGGCGCTACTTCCTGTTCTGATGGCCCTCGACACCGACGATCCACCCGGTCCCGACGCCTTCGGGTCGGCCGCGCCGACGTCGATCGCCTCGCTGCTCCTGCTGGCCGACGGCCGGTTCCCCGACGGCAGCCACGCGCACAGCTTCGGGATGGAGGCGGCGGTGGCCCTCGGCCGGGTCCACGATCCCGCGTCGCTCCACCGGTACGTGGAGGCCCGGCTCTGGACCACCGTCCGCACCGATGCCGGCGCCGCCGTGCTGGCCGCGCGCGGCGACCACCCGCTGGACGTGCTCGATGCCGCCCTGGTGGTGCGCCAGCCCAGCCGGGCCACCCGGGACGCATCCCGGACGCTGGGCCGGTCCCTCGTGCGCACGGCCGCCCGCCTGTGGCCCGGTAGCGAGCCCCGGCTGCTCGACGGCCGTCCGCCGCTCCAGCCCGTGGCCTTCGGGGCGGTGGCGGCCCTCGCCGGCTGCGGACCCGCCGACGCGGCCCTCTGCACCAGCCACGCGGCAGCCGCCGGCCTGTCGAGCGCGGCGCTCCGGCTGCTCGGCCTGGACCCGTTCGAGGTCACCGCCGTCCTGGCCGACCTCCGCGACCCGGTGGCCGCCGTGGCCGCGTCCGCGGCGGACCTCGTCGACGTCGCCGACCTTCCCTCCACCTCCACGCCGCTGGCCGAGCTCGACGCCGAGTACCAGCGCACCATCGAACCTCGACTCTTCGGGAGCTGACATGCACGGACCCCACCACACCCACCACAACGAGGTGCCGGCCCGGCGCCCGGCGCACGGCGGCGCCTTCCGCGTCGGCATCGGCGGCCCGGTCGGCACCGGCAAGACGGCGCTGGTGGCGGCCTTGTGCGGGCTGCTGGCCGACGACCTGCGCATCGGCGTGGTCACCAACGACATCTACACCACCGAGGACGCCGACACCCTGCGCCGGCGGGGCGTGCTGCCGGTGGAGCGGATCGGCGCCGTCCAGACCGGCTGCTGCCCCCACACCGCCATCCGAGACGACATCACCGCCAACCTCGACGCCATCGAGGACATGGAGGAGCGGGAGGGGCCGCTGGACCTGATCCTGCTGGAGAGCGGCGGCGACAACCTCACGCTCACGTTCTCCACGGGCCTGATCGACGTCCAGCTGTTCGTGCTGGACGTCGCCGGCGGCGACAAGGTGCCCCGCAAGGGCGGCCCCGGCGTGACCCGCTCCGACCTGCTCGTCATCAACAAGACCGACCTGGCTCCGCTGGTCGGCGCCGACCTGGGGGTCATGGACCGCGACGCCAAGGCCCAGCGCGGCGAGCTGCCCGTCCGGTTCATCTCGCTCGTCGACCCCTCGGGGGCCCAGCCCGTGGCCGACTGGATCGTCCACGAGCTCGACCACTGGCGCGCCGCCGCGGTCGCCTGACGTGCGCGCGGAGGTCGCCATCGAGCTGCACCGCACGGCGGCCGGCCCGGTCGTCGCTCGCGGGGACCTGGCCGGGACCCCGTACTGGTGCCGGTGGGACGGCACGACCCTGTGGATCGTCGGGTCGGCGGCCACGCCCGTGGGCGACGATGACATCCGCTTCGACCTGCGCGTGGGCGAGGGGGTGCACGCCGCCGTCCGCAGCGTGGCGGCGACCGTGGTCTACGCCGCCCGCGGCGACGGGACGAAGCTGACCACGCGCCTGCACGTGGCGGCCGGGGCCAGCCTCCGCTGGCAGCCCGATCCGGTGATCGTGACGGCCCGGGCCCGGCACCGGTCGCTGCTGGTGGCCGAGGTGGCTGCCGGCGCCACGTTGATCAGCGACGAGGTGGTGGCGCTGGGCCGCAGCGGCGAGGAGGCGGGGCCGTTCACCTCCACCACCGACCTGCGCTGCGACGGGGTCCCCGTGTCGCTCACCTCGTTCGACACCGCGGTACCCGCCTGGGACGGACCGGCGGGCACCGCCGGGGCCAAGGCCGTCGGCACCCGGCTGGTGGTCGACCCCGACCACGGCCCCGAGGCCGCGCCGCGGGTGGATCCCACGGGCGTCGTCCTCCATCCCGAGGGCGGGGGGGCCATCGCCACCGTGCTGGGCGGGGACCCCGCCACCGTCCGCGCCCGGCTCGAGGACCTGCTGCCCGATCCCGGCACCGGGACGCGGGTGGCGCTCAGCCCGGCGGCGGAGGCGGCGACGCTGGTCGCCGCCCGTGGATGACCCACGCCGCGACCACCCCGCCGATGGCACCGAACAGGTGCCCCTGCCACGAGATCCCCGGCCGGGGGAGCAGGCCCCACAGGATGCCGCCGTACACCAGGAACACGAGGATCCCCACGATGATGAGCCCGGCGTGGCGCTGGAAGAAGCCGCGGGTCACCAGGTAGGTGAGGTAGCCGAATACCACGCCGCTGGCCCCCAGGTGCACGGAGTGGGCCGCACCGGTGAGCCACACGCCGAACCCGGCGACGAGCGTGACGATGACCGTCACCTGGATGATGCGCTGGGTGCCCGACGCCGCGATCAGGCACCCGAGCACCAGGAACGCCAGCGTGTTGGCGATGAGGTGGCCGAGGCCGGCGTGGAGGAACGGGGCGAGCGGGATGCCCCACAGCCCGCTGAGGGTCCGCGGGCGGATCCCCCAGCGGTCGAAGTCGGTGCCCGGGATCAGATCGATGAGCTCGAGGAGCCACATCACCGCCACCATGCCCACCACCACGAGGTAGGCGGTGAGGTCGCGAAGCTCCAGCTTCGGGCGCTCGACCTGGGGGGTGGTCATGGGCGCATCCTCCCACGACCGGACGGGGGAGGAGCGGCGCTCATCCCGGCAGTCGCGGTCCCGGGCCCGCCGGCAGGTCGGGGAACGCCGGCGGGCGCTTGCCCATCCACGCGGCCACGCCCTCGGCGTAGTCCGCTCCGGCGATGGTCTCGTCGAGGAGGCGCTCGCCCACGGCCACCGCCGCGCCCACGTCGCCGTGCAGGTCGGCGTAGAGCTGGGCCTTGGCCAGGGCGGCGGACGACGGGGCCACCTCCGTGGCCACGGCCTGCGCCCACGCCCGTGCCGCCGGCAGGACGTCGGGGGTGGGCAGCGCCCGGTTGGCCAGCCCGATGCGCTCGGCCTCGGTGCCCCGGATGACCCGGCTGGAGATCAGCAGGTCGGCGGCGTGGCCGATGCCGACCAGGCGGGGGAGCACCCACGAGAGGCCGTACTCGGCCGGGAGGCCCAGGCGGGGCGCCGACGTCGTGAGCTTGGCGTCCGCGGCCACGAAGCGGAGGTCGCAGTAGCAGGCCAGGACGAGGCCGACCCCGGCGGCGGCGCCGTTGACCGCCGCCACCACGGGGAACCGGAGGCCGTAGTGCCAGGCGAAGGCGTGGTCGTACTCCGGACGGACCCCGTGGCCGGGCGTGGCCGGCTCGGGTGGGAGGCCGCGGTCGTAGCCGCCGGCGGCGGCATGGCCCTCGAGCGCGGCGGTGTCGGCGCCGGCGCAGAAGGCCCGTCCGGCGCCGGTGACCACCGCGGCCCGGACCGTCGGGTCCGCCTCGAGGTGGGCGAACACCTCCCGGTACTCGGTGTGCATGCGGCCGGTCCACGCGTTCATCCGGTCGGGCCGGTCGAGCGTCACGATGGCCACGCCGCCCTCCCGTTCGAGACGGATGGTGCGGAGCTCGCTCAGGTCCATGGGCGCATCGTGCCACCCGGTGCGAGACTCGGTGCCATGCAGGCCCTCGGCATCCACCACGTCTCCATCAACGTCACCGACGTCGACGCCGCCCTCGGCTTCTACACGGGCATCCTCGGCCTGACCGTGCGGGACGACCGGCCGGCGTTCGGGTTCCCGGGCGCGTGGCTCGACGCCGGTCCCCAGCAGATCCACCTCATCGGCGCACCGACGCCCGACAACCTCGGCCAGCACCTGGCGCTCCAGGTCGCCGATCTCCCGGCCACGGTGGCCGAGCTGCGGGCCGAGGGCATCGAGGTCACCGAGCCCTCGGTGGTGGGCCCGGGCCTCCAGTCGTTCCTGGTGGACCCCTCCGGCAACGCCGTCGAGCTCTACCAGCGCGTCGACCCCTGAGCGCGCTCAGGCGGGCGCAGCACCTCGCGGCGGGCCAGCGGCGCCGATGGCGTGGACCCCGCCGTCGACGTGGACGATCTCCCCGGTGGTGGCGGGGAACCAGTCGCTCAACAGGGCGACGACCGCCCGGGCGGCCGGCTCGGGGTCATCGACGTCCCACCCGAGCGGGGCCCGCTCCTGCCACACCTCGTCGATCTGGCTGAACCCCGGGATGCTCCGGGCGGCGACGGTGCGCAGCGGCCCGGCCGCCACGAGGTTGACCCGGATGCCGTGCGGTCCGAGGTCGCGGGCGAGGTAGCGGCTGGCGGACTCCAGCGCCGCCTTGGCCACACCCATCCAGTCGTAGGCGGGCCAGGCGACGGATGCGTCGAAGTCCAGGCCCACGATGGACGCGTCGGAGGCCAGCACCGGGCGCAGCGCGTCGGCCAGCGCCGGCAGGGACCAGGCCGACACCTGGAGCGCCGTGGCGACCTCGTCCCAGCTGGCCGCGAACAGGCCGTCGTCCTGGCCCAGGCACGCCGCCGGGGCGAACCCGACCGCGTGGACCACGCCGTGGAGCTCGCCCCAGCGGTCCGAGATCTGCGGTGCGAGCGCGTCGAGGTGGGCCTGGTCGGTGACGTCGAGCTCAAGGACGTCGGGCTCCACCGGCAGCTTGCGGGCCGCCCGCCGGGTGGTGGCCGCCGCCCGCCCGAACGAGGTGAGCACCACCGTGGCGCCCTGCTCCTGGGCGACCCGGGCGCAGCGGTGCGCGATGGACGACGGCGTCAGGACGCCCGTGATGAGCACCGTTCGATCTCGCAGCAGCACGTGGCCTCCGGGGTTCGCGTGCCCCGATCATGCCCGTTCCCGCAGGGTCAGCGTCCCGACCGGCGCGAGGTGCTCGGGCGTCGGTGGAGCAGCGCGGCACGTGGCGGCGGGGTCAGCGGACCGGTGTGGGTGCCGCCGGGCACCGCATCGGGCGGCGGCGGCAGCCGGAGGGCGGCGGCCGGCTGCGGGCGGGCGGTCGCCGGCGGGTCCGGGTCCAGCGCACCGCCGGCCTCGAGGTCGGCGAGGGCGGCCGCCAGGCGTTCGGGCTGCCAGCCCAGCCGAGCACGGAGATCGCTCGTGGCCGCGGAGCCCGCCAGCTCGACCACCACGGCCCAGGCCTCGGGGCCGAGCGCCACCGTGCCGTCGGGCACGGCCCGGAGGGTCACCGCCCGGTCCGTCCAGGCCGCCATGCTGCTCGTCTCGTGGGCGCGCGAGCGGACGTCCATCAGGAGGGTGGCGGTCTCCCACGTCCAGGCGCCCCGGCTGGGGTGCTGGCCGAGCGGGTCGTGGAAGTACCACCCGGACCGGGCCGACAGCACCGCCGCCAGCTCATCGACCAGCTGCGCCCGGACCACCAGCTCGTCCTCGACCGGCAGGCTGGCGAGGTGCGACTCCGTGAGGTTGATGCCCGCTTCCACGGCATAGGGCTTGCCGCTGTCGAAGTACACGGTGACGGGCGCCTCGATCTGGAACTCGATGCTCCCCTCGATGCGGTGGCTGTTCGCCTGTCGCAGCACCCATTCCGGTGAGTAGCGGTCCAACGGGCCGCGGCGCATCATCGGCATCGATCGTTCCTTGCGCGACGGGGAGGGAGGGCGGCGCACAGGGCGCCACGGCATCGCTGCGGGGGTTTTCGGCCCGTTCCGATCGATCCTGGACAGGAAATCTGTCCAGGGTGGTCAGCGGATGGGGATGAGGCGCAGCGAGTCCGTGGCCTGGCCGGGGTACTCCCGGGACCCGGACAGCACCGCGACCAGGTCGCCCCGGCGGATCAGGCCGTTCTCCCGGGCCTGCTCCACCACCCGGGTGATGACGTTGTCGGCCTGGTAGTCGACGTCGAGGGCCTGCGGGATGGCCCCCCAGCTGAGGGTGAGCTGGCGGAGCGTCTGCGGATCCGACGAGAAGCCGAGGATCTTGGCCTCGGGGCGGAAGCGGGCGATGGAGCGGACCGTGAACCCGGTGTGGGTGATGCAGATGATGGCGCTGGCGCCGGTCTCCAGGGCGGCCCGCCAGGCGGCGTTGGTCATGCCGAGCGTGACCGTGTCGTCGATGTGGGGCTGCATGGTGGAGGCGATCTCGTGCACGCGGGCGCCCCAGGCGTCGTAGTCGAACTCGTCGTCGGCGCGGGCGGCGATGCGGGCCATGGTGGCCACCGCGTTGATGGGGTCGTGGCCGATGGCCGACTCGCCGGAGAGCATGACCGCGCTCGATCCGTCGAACACGGCGTTGGCGATGTCGGACGCCTCCGCCCGGGTGGGCGACGGCGCCGTGACCATCGACTCCAGCATCTGGGTGGCGGTGATGGCCGGCCGCCCGAGGGTGATGCACCGCTGCAGGATGCGCTTCTGGAGGTGGGGCAGCTCCTCGATCGGCATCTCGGCTCCGAGGTCGCCGCGGGCGATCATGACCGCGCCCGATGCCTCGATGATGCTGTCGAGGTTGTCGACCGCGGCCCGCGTCTCGATCTTGGCGACCACCAGGGGGCCGCGGGGGTGCGGCTCCACGCCGACGCGCCGGATGTCGTGGGCGGACCGGACGAACGACACGGCCACCATGTCGATGCCCTCCTCGATGAAGGCGTCGAGCATGTGCAGGTCGGCCGGGGTGGGCGAGGCGATGCGGAGGCGGTCCGAGGGGATGTGGACCCCGGGCCGCCCCTGGAGGAGACCGCCGTGGGTGATGCGGGCCTCCAGCCAGTCGGGCTTGCGGTCGATGACCTCGGCCATGACGATCCCGTCGCCGAAGGCCACCCGGTCGCCGACGTGGAGGTCCGTGAGCAGGCCCTCGTGGTCGACGTGGATCATCGCGGCGGTCGACCCCGAGTTGCCGGGGGCGAGGTGGATGAGGTCGCCCTGGTCGACCGGCAGGCCCTCCTCGGGCATGTGCTCGGCTCGGACCTTCGGGCCGGGCAGGTCGATCATCACGCCGATGGGGCGGGCGAGGGAGGCCTCGACCCGGCGCACCCGCCGGAACTTCTCGATGGCCTCGTCGAGCGACCCGTGGGCCAGACCGATCCGCGCCACGTCCATGCCGGCCTCGGCGAGGTCCTTGATCATCGCCTCGGAGTCAGAGGCGGGACCGATGGTGGCGATGATCTTGGTACGACGAGCCATGGCTCCAGTGTCGCAGCCCGTTCCGGTGATTCCGCGCAGGGTTCCGGGATCGTCGCCCAGCGTTCACGTTGGCGGCCCCGGTCCGTCGGCCGCAGCCCGGAGGTGCGCCACCAGGTCGTCGAGGCTGGTGCCGGCGTTGAGGCCGCTGGTGGAGGGCAGGACGTACACCGGGGTGGGGCCCAACCGGCGCTCCTGCCACCCCGTCGTCGCCTTGCGGTCGACGGCGGCGCGCCACCCGGCCAGCCCCACGATGGCCACCGCGGCGGGCTGGAGCCAGCGGCACAGGGCCTCGAGCCGGGGCACGCCCTCCCGGTAGTCGGCGGTGGTCAGCTCATCGGCCCGGGCGGTGGCCCGCTTGACCAGGTCGGTCATGCCGATGCGGTCGTGGAGGAGCAGCCGGCGGGGGTCTCGGTCGAACGTGACCAGGCCGGCGGCGGCCATGGCCCGCCAGAACCGGTTGGACCCGGTGACGTACCCGACGCCGGCATCGGCGGCGTGGAGCGACGGGTTCAGCCCGCAGCAGAGGAGCCGCATCCCGGGCCCGACGTGGTCGGGCAGCGCCCGCAGCGCGGTGGCGGAGATCTCGATGCGGGGGTGTGCGTCCTGGTGGCGGGCGGCCACCAGGTCCAGGGCGTCGATGCCGAAGCCGGCCGCCTCCACCACGGTCCGGAGGTGATCCGGGTTCCACCAGGTGAACAGCCGCCCGGGCAGGTCGTCGCCGGACCGATCGTCAGAGACCTCCTCGGTGGTGCCGGCGCCGTCCGGCGCGGCGAAGACGGTGAGATCGAAGCGGCCGCCGACCGGGAGCACCCGGTGGACCTCGGCCAGGGCAAGGGGGAGCTCCGCGGCCGGCAGGTGCTGGTGCGCCTTCGACGCCCAGACCCCGGCGAAGGCGGCACGGCCGAACGGCAGCTGGGCGAGATCGGCCTGGACCACGGCAGCCGACGGGGCGGCGGTCCGGGCGAGGGCGGTCATGGTGGCCGAGGCGTCCACCGCCACCGCGGGCGAGCCCAGCAGCGGCAGGTAGTGGCCGGGGCCCGCCCCGAGGTCGAGCCGGCGCGCATCCGGACCCGTCGCATCGACGGCGGCCGCGAACGCCCGGACCCGTTCCGGCCGCTGCACGCCCCGCCGGTCGGCGTAGGTGGCGCCCTCGCGGTCGTAGATGGCGATGGTGGGCCGGTCCACGGGGGCAGCCGTCAGAAGAGCCCGAGCTGGAACCCGCCGCCCGTGTCCGTGAGGGGGAGCCACTGCTCGCCGCCGCGCGGTCCGACGACGCGGATCTCGATGCGCTCCACCGGGATGGCCCGGGCCCGACCGCGGTCGTCGCGGAGCCCGACCGACCCGTCCCGCTCGCGGCGGAGCACCACCCCCTCGCGGTAGCGCTTGTCGGACGTGCCGGCGTAGCGGACGATCTGCCCGATCTCCAGGCCGATCTCGGCGAGGCCGTCGTCGATGGGCGAGGGCTTGCGGCTCATCCGGGCGGTGCGTCTCCCAGGGTCCCGAGGATGCGGGCCTGGAGCCGGGCCATGCCGGCCAGCCAGCGGTCGGGGTCGGTGGCCCGCCGCCGGTAGTACTCGGCCACCTCGGGGTGGGGGAGGATCAGGAACTGCTCCGCCCGCACGGCCTCCACCACCGCGCTGGCCACGTCGGCCGGCTCCAGCAGACCCTGGGACACGACAGTCTCCACCGACGAGATGCCCATGGCGTTGGCCAGCAGGTCGGTGCGGACGCCCTGCGGACACAGGCACGACACGGTGATGCCCTGGGTCCCGTAGGTGATGGCCAGCCACTCCGCCACCGCGACAGCGGCGTGCTTGGTGGCCGAGTACGGGAGGTCGCCGATCTGGCTGAGCAGGCCGGCGGCGGACGCCGTGGACAGCAGGTAGCCCTCGCCGCGGGCCAGCATCGACGGCAGCACCGCCTCCGCCGCGTAGACGTGGGCCAGGACGTTGACCTTCCAGATCCGGTCCCACACCACGTCGCTGGCGTCGACGCCGGCGCCGGTGCCGATGCCGGCGTTGCTCACGAACAAGTCGATGGGGCCGTGCTCCGCCTCGACCCGCTCGACGAGCGCGGCCACCGCGGCGCGCTCGGACACGTCGAGGGCCGTGCCGCTGGCACGGTGGCCGAGCGCAGCCGCCGCGGCGTCGACATCGGTCTGGGCGAGGTCGGCCACCACCACGTGGCGGGCCCCTTCGGCGAGGAAGGCCTGCGCCAGGGCGAACCCGATGCCCTTGGCGCCGCCGGTGACCACTGCGATCCGATCTCGAAGCTCCACGACCGCACCCTACCGAGCGGGTGCGACAGGGAACGGGGGAGGTCGCTCAGTCGAACCACCGGCGCCAGGCGCGCGGGTGGTTGTGGGCCGGTCGCTCGCCGCCGCCGACCACCGCACCCACCGGCTCCAGCGCCCCGTCCGGCTCGAGTTCGGGCGCCACCTCGGCCTGCGGTCCGGGCTCGACCTCGTCCGGCGGGTCGGGCTCCACCTCCGGTCCGGCTGCTGCCACCGGCTCGGCTGCGGGCCCGGTCTCGGCCTCGTGCAGCGGCTCGGGTTCGGTAACAGGCTCTGCGGCGGTCACCGGCTCGGCCTCGTCGGACTCGGCGGCGGCGTCCTCGGCTGGCGGGACGGGGTCGCTGCTGACCTCGCGCACCGGGCGGGGGTCCTGGTCCAGCTCCCGGAGCAGGGCGTCGGCGGTCATCTGGCGCTCGGCGATGCGCGGGCCGTCCACGGCGCGGGCGTGCCGGAGGCCGAGGCGCACGGCGTAGACGTACGACTGGCGGACGCCGTCGCCGCTGGCCGCCACGGTCTCGATCACGGGGTCGTCGCCGTCGAGGGCCAGCCGCCTCGTGACCTCGTCCATCGACAGGGCGTCGGCGACGTCGCGCTTGTTGGCCTGGATGACCAGACCGGGGCGCTCCCCCTCGTAGGCGTCGAGCAGCGCCCGGACCTGGGCCAGGGCCACCTCGGTGGCCCGGATGCCCGACGCCGAGGTGTCGGCCACGAAGAGCACCACATCCGCGGTGACCAGCAGACGGGCCCGGAGGTGGGGCAGGTGACCGGGGACCGCCACCACCTGCGTCCGGATCGTCCGGCCGTCGGAGCGCCCGCCCTCGTGGTCCATCCAGTCGAAGAGGAGGGTGCGGCCGTCGTGCTCCTCCTCGGGCGTGACCACGGGGCGGCCGAGCCGCTCGCCGAGGGCGCGCGCCGTGGTGGTCTTGCCGGCGGTGGATGCGCCGTCGACGACGATCCGCAGGTCGATCGGTGGGGGGCCTGCTCGGGTCATGCGGGTTTCAGGTTGGAGATGAGCCGGCGCAGGGCGCTGCGCCGGTCCGCCGTCGGCTTGGGTCGGCCTGCCTGGATCGGGGTCGGTGCCGTCGCGGGTGCCGGCGGTGCGTGCGGTGCCTCCCGGGTGGAGGCGAGATCGGGAGCCACCGCGGTGACCTCGGCCGGGGCCGCTTCGGCGGCGGGCGCCGGTGACAGGTCGGTGACATCGAGGACGCCCGCGGCGGCCAGTTCCGTCAGCGCGGCGTCGAGCCGGGGCGCCGCCCACCCGAGCGAGTTCAGCAGCTCGACCGAGGAGCGGGCCTGGGCCAGGGCGCAGGTCAGCCGCCAGGCCTCGGCGCTGACGGTGATCCACTGCTCTAGACGGAAGAGCACACGTCTGAACTCCAGTCACTTAGGCATCTCGTATGCCGTCTTC
>CALANQ010000303.1 GCA_937926025.1 uncultured Acidimicrobiales bacterium | reverse complement strand
GGTCAACGTCATCGTCTCCAAGGGCTGCTGGGTGCACCACGGGCGCCTGGTCCAGACCGCGCCCGCCCTGTTGATCCGGGGCCGCCTGGAGACGGCCGAGGGCGTCACCAACGTGATCGCCGAGACCCTCTCGCTCCTCCCGCTCCCCGCCGACCTCCCCTCCCGCGACTTCCGCTGATCGCGAGGTGGAGCGGGCGGGCGGGTCAGGCGGTGCCGACGACGCGGAGGCGGGCGGGGCTGACGGGGTGCTCGGTGGCGACGAGGCGGGCGATGGCGTCGGCGGTGGCGTCGTCGTCGGGGAGCCACGTCACCAGCTCCTGGTCATCGTCGGCCAGGCGCAGGACCTCGAAGGTGAGGCGGAGGTCGCCGGCGTCGGGGTGGTGGAGCCGACCGGACCCGCGGTGCTTCGGGGTCACCGGGTGGGCGGCCCAGCGCTCGGCGAACGCGGGCACGGTCAGCAGCTCGGCGAGCACCTCCTGGAACGCGGGCTCCTGCTCGAGCTGGCGGTGGACGGTGCGGAACCGGGCCACCTGGGCGTCGGCGGTGCGGTCCCAGTCGGGGTAGGTGGTGCGGGCATCGGGGTGCAGGAAGAGGTGGCGCACCAGGTTGGGCATGGCCACCAGGCCGAGCGGTTCGACCAGCGTGCGCCAGGCCTGGTTGGACGCCACCACGTCGCCCAGCGGCCCGATGACGAACGCCGGCGTCGGGTCCAGCTGGTCCAGCACCAGCTGCACGGTGGGCGGGACGCCGGCGTCGAGACGGGGCGTGGCCGGGCAGAACTGCTCCAGGTGGGGCGACGCCGAGCGGGCGGCGAGCCCGAGGAGGTGCCGGCTCTCGTCGCCGTCGAGCTGGAGCGCCTCGGCCAGGGCGACCAGCACGTCGGGCGACGGGTTGGTGTCGCGGCCCTGCTCCAGGCGGACGAGGTAGTCGATGCTGACGCCGGCCAGCGTGGCCACCTCCTCGCGCCGCAGCCCGGGCGTGCGGCGGCGGCCGGTCACCTTCACGCCTGCCGCCTCGGGCGACAGGTGCTCGCGCCGGGAGCGCAGGAACTGGGCCAGCGGTGGCAGCTCGGACACGTCGGTCAGTGTGCCAGCGGTCGCGGCAGATCAGCCTGGCCCTGTCGCTACCAGGATCGACGCGGTCTTCCTGGCACGGGTGGGGGAGCGCACGCTGCCGCCATGACCACCACCGAACCCACCACCCTTCCCCTTGCTCCCGGTGCCTGGGCGCTCGACCCGGCGCACTCGGCCGTGAACTTCACCATCCGCCACCTCGGGGTCTCCAAGGTGCGGGGCCGCTTCACCCGCTTCAGCGTGGACATCGTGGTCGGCGAGACGCTCGAGGACACCACCGTGGCCGCGGTCGTCGAGGTCGACTCGGTCGACACGGGCAACGCGGACCGCGACGCCCACGTGCTGGCGCCCGACATGCTCGACGTGACGGTGCGACCGACCCTGGCGTTCCGCTCGACGGCGATCTCGGGCGACGGCGACGAGTGGGAGCTGACCGGCGACCTGACCATCGGCGAGGTCACCCGACCGGTGACCCTGGCCGTGGAGCTTGGCGGCCTCCAGGAGTTCCCGGGCGGCCCCCGCCACGCCGGCTTCGAGGCCACCACGCAGATCCGCCGCCAGGACTTCGGCCTGATCCCGGCGGTGCCGGGGGCGATGCTCGGCGACGTGATCAAGATCGAGCTGGACCTCCAGCTGCTGGAGCCGACGCCGGTCTGACCCGGACGCGGACCGGCCCGCCCCGGAGGGCGGGCCGGTCCGTGCTGGACGCATCTCCGCCCGATGGGCGGACCTGGTGCGGTGCTTCAGTTCTGGTGGGCGCGCTGCTCGGCCTCGCGGGCCTCGGCCTCGGCGCGGGCCTTCTCGGCCTCGGCCTCCTTGGCGGCCACCTCGCGCTGGGCCTCCGCCTTCTCCTGCTGGGCCTCGCCCTCCCGCTTGAGGTCGTCGTTGCCGGTCACGGCGCCGGCGGCCTCCTTCACCTTGCCCTTGACGCCTTCGACGACGCCCTTGACGCCAGCCTCAGGTCCGGTCTCGTTGTCAGCCATGTCGTTGCTCCTTCGTTCGAGGTGCCGACTGCTACCCCGCTCGCCGGTGGCGAAACCGCGGTGTGCGAGATGTCACGTCGGCCCTCGCCCGGGTGGGTGAGCGGTGCCCGCTGCTGCGCCTGATGAGGAGCATCTGGCTCCGTTGTCAGACCCCGGTGCCAGGATGCTGCCCATGCCCGCCGCCACCGATGTCGCCACCGATGCCCAGGCCGTCCTGGAGGACCTCGCCGGTCCGGGGGCCCAGCTGCGGGGCGACCAGCTGGCGGCCATCGACGCGCTGGTCAGCGGGCACCAGCGGGTCCTGCTGGTCCAGGCCACGGGCTGGGGCAAGTCCGCCGTGTACTGGATCGCCACCCAGCTGCTCCGCCGGTCGGGGGCCGGACCCACGCTGGTGGTGTCGCCGCTGCTCGCCCTCATGCGCAACCAGGTGGCGGCGGCGCAGCGGGCCGGCATCCGGGCCGAGACCATCAACTCGGCCAACGTCGACGACTGGCGGGAGATCGAGGAACGGGTCCGGGCCGACCAAGTCGATGTGCTGCTCATCTCGCCGGAGCGGCTGAACAACCCCCGCTTCCGGACCGACGTCCTGCCCGCGCTGGCGGCCTCGGTCGGGCTCCTGGTCATCGACGAGGCGCACTGCATCTCCGACTGGGGGCACGACTTCCGGCCGGACTACCGGCGGATCGCCGACGTCCTGGCCGGGCTCGGTGAGGAGGTCCCCGTGCTGGCCGCCACCGCCACCGCCAACTCCCGGGTGGAGGACGACGTCGCCACGCAGATCGGCACCAGCACCGTCACGTTCCGCGGTTCGCTGGACCGGCCCAGCCTCCACCTCTCGGTGGTGCCGCTCGCCACGTCGGCGGACCAGCTGGCCTGGATCTGTTCGTGGGCGGCGGAGCAC
>CALANQ010000302.1 GCA_937926025.1 uncultured Acidimicrobiales bacterium | reverse complement strand
CCACCGCGCCGGCCGACGTGACCTTCACGGTGACCGCCAGCAACGCCGGACCCGACACCGCCGAGGACGTGGTGGTCGGCCTCGGCTTCCAGTACCCGCTCCAGCCCCTGGACCTGCCGGCGGGCTGCAAGATCTCGCCGGCCTACGAGTCGCTGGTGTGCGACGTCGGCGACATCGCCTCCGGCGCCAGCACGTCGGTCGACGTCGTGCTGAACGCACGGGGCTCGGGCCTCTTCACCCTGCCGGCCGCGGTGGGCAGCCCCACCGCCGACCCGTCCGCCGCCAACAACACGGCGACCGACAGCCTCCTGGTCAGCGCCGGCCCCTCGCAGGCCGAGCGCTCCATCAAGGGCACCTTCCCGATCGTGATGAACCGCAACCCGGGCACCGCCGAGACGGACTACTGGGCCGCCCGCTGGAAGGCCGCTAACACCAGCTACCCGCGGGTCCTCCAGAAGGTGCCGCTGGGCCTGATCAACAGCAACGAGTACCGGCGCATCCGGGTGCGCGAGGCGTACCAGAACACCCTGGGCCGACCCGCCGATCCGGGCGGTCTCGACGCCAACGTGCGCCGCGCCGCCGCCGGCTGGACCTACCAGCAGATCGAGCGCTCGCTGATCACGTCGCCGGAGTTCTTCCGCCGGGCCGGCGTGGCGCCGTGGACCAACGACCCGGCGTTCATCGACGCCGTCGTGCAGAAGGTCGTCGGCCGTCCCGCCACCGCGGCGGAGATCACCAAGTACACCCCGATGGTGGGCAACGCCCAGCACGCGGCCGTGCAGCGGTTCGTGCAGTACGTGCAGTCCACCACCGAGGCCCGCACCCGCATCATCAACGAGAAGTACCAGGACACGCTGGGCGCCCCGGCGTCGCCGCTGGCCCGCTACATCTGGCTGGTCCGGTTCAACGAGGGCCGCACGCCCGAGTCGCTGTGGGCCGACCTGCTGGTGAGCTACGACGTGCTCCAGCACTACCCGTACACCATCGACGACTACACGGAGGGCTACGAGTTCGACGTCCCGGTGAGCGACGTGGTGGCCGCCGTCCAGGCCGCCTGACCCGGCCGACGATCGACCCCGCCCGCCGTACCTGGGGGTCGGCGGGCGGGGATCGTCGGACCGCTCGGGGGGAGCGTCAGATCGGGAGGTCGCCGGTGGCCGAGCGGGTGCTGCCCGTGTCGCGGTAGGCGGCGATGGTGCGCTGGGCGATGCGCATCTGGTGCACCTCGTCGGCCCCGTCGGCGAAGCGGGCCCAGCGGGCGTGCTGGTACATGTGGGCCAGCGGGGTGTCGGTGCTGTAGCCCAGCGCGCCGTGCACCTGGATGGACCGGTCGATGAGCCGGCCGAGCATGTTGGCCACGAAGTGCTTGGCCATGCTCACCTCGGACTTGAAGTCCAGCTTGTTGTCGATGCGGTAGGCGGCGTGCAGCACCATGAGCTTCGCCTGGTAGAGCTCCATGGTGGAGTCGGCGATCATCCACTGGATGCCCTGCTTCTCGGCCAGCATCGAGCCGTGGGCGAAGCGGTTGAGCGAGCGGTCCACCATCATGTCCAGCGCCGTCTCCGCTTGGGCGATCCAGCGCATGCAGTGGGCGAGGCGGGCGGGGCCGAGGCGGGACTGGCCGAGCAGGTGGCCCTGGCCGCGTCCGCCCAGCATGTTGGCGTCGGGCACCCGCAGGTCCTCGATGACGATCTCGGAGTGGCCGGTGCCGCCGTGCATGGTCTCGACCTCGCGGACGCGGTTCCAGCCCTCCCAGTGGGTCTCCACGATGAAGGCGGTGTTGGCCGCCTGCGGCAGGTCGGGGTTGTCCTCGGTGCGGCAGATGAGGATGGCGAAGCTGGCCCGGCGGGCGTTGGAGATGAACCACTTGTGGCCGTTGATGACCCACTCGTCGCCGTCCTGCACCGCGTGGGTGCGGATCAGCGTGGGGTCCGAGCCGGCCACCTCGGGCTCGGTCATGGCGAAGCAGCTCATGGTGGTGCCGTCGCACAGCGGCTTGAGGTACTTCTGCTTCTGCTCGTCGGTGGCCCAGTGCAGGAGGGTGTGCATGTTGCCCTCGTCGGGGGCCATGCAGTTGAACACGAACGGTCCGTAGTAGGCCTTGGCCGCCTCGGCCTGCACCATGGCCAGCTCCACGTGGCCGAGGCCCATGCCACCCCACTCCTTCGGCATGTGCGGCAGCCAGATGCCCGCCTCCTGCGCCTTGGTGCGCATGCCGATGAGCTTGGTGAGGTACTCGGCCCGGTCCTCGATGTGATCGGGATCGGTGAGCTCGGCCTCGGTGGGCTTGATCACCTCGTCGACGAAGCTCCGGATCCGCAGGCGCAGCTCGTCGAGCTCAGGGGTGAGGGTGAAGTCGATGGTCATGGGGGTGTGGCTTCCTGCCGTCCGGTGTGTCCGATTTCTTGACCCGCGGGTCAAGTCTGGCAGACCGATCAAGTCCGTTCAGGCGAACGGCGCCGCCCGGAGCGTCAGCCCGGTTCGGTGCACGGGCCGATCCCCCCGATCGGGGCGGTCAGGGCACGCGGCGGGGCGGGCTCAGCAGGCGACGCCGGTGCCGTCGGGCAGGACGGGGATGAACTCGTAGGCGTCCAGGCCGAGGCGCTCGAAGGTGAGGCACCACACGGTGGCATCGGCCTTGGTGGTGCGGACCACCACGGCGTCGTCGGTCAGGTAGCCGTCGGCCTGGGTGCCGACGACCGCCAGGATCGAGGCCAGCTCGGTCTCGTCTGCCGGCTCGTAGCTGCTGCCGCCGGAGGCGTAGTCGACGATGGAGGTGGCCCCGTCCTCCGAGGGCACCTCGACCGTGTCGGTGGGCGCCTGCGACTCGAGCGCCTCGTCGAGGCTGTCGCCCGCGGAGCCGCTGCTGGCGCCGCTGCCGGACGAGGCGGTCGTCGGAGTCGAGCTGGCGTCGTCGCCACCGCTGCTGCAGCCCGCGCCCAGCAGAGCGGCGGAGA
>CALANQ010000301.1 GCA_937926025.1 uncultured Acidimicrobiales bacterium | reverse complement strand
CCCGCCCCGCCGAAGGGCATCTACCTGCTCCCGCCCCGGGCGCTGAAGTCCGCCTCGGTCGTGCTGAAGAAGCCGTCGAACCGCACGACGACGGTGCCGCTGACGCCCGAGCAGTTCCACGACGCCTTCGCCAACACGCTCAGCGCCGAGGACTCGAAGGCGGTGTGGGAGCAGTACCACGTGCCCGCTCCCGGACGTCCGCTCTTCCAAGCCGTCGTCGCCAACATGAGCTCCAAGACGCCCCTGGCGTTCGACCGCAAGCGGGCCGGGCGGGCACCGCTGCTCATCGTCGGCGCCACCAAGGACCACCTGGTCCCGTCGTCGCTCGCCACGAAGATCTTCCACCTCTACAAGAAGTCGCCGTCGACCACCGAGCTCAAGGTCTTCGCCGATCGCTCCCACTTCCTGTGCGGGGAGCCGGGCTGGGAGGAGATCGCCGACTACAGCCTCAACTGGGCGGTCGCCAACGCCTGAGCGTGCGGCTGGGGACGACCGTGACCCTGCACAGCCAGGGTGCGCGTCAGGCCAGGTCGGCGGCGTGGGGCATGGCGTCGACGGTGCCGGGGCGGGTGACGGCGATGGCGGCGGCGGCGTTGGCCCGCTCGAGGGCCGGCAGCAGGTCCGTGCCGGCGGCGAGGGACGCGGCGAGGACGCCGAGGAAGCAGTCGCCGGCGCCGGTGGTGTCGACGGCGTGGACGGGGACGGCGGGCACCACGTGATCGCCCGACGGCCCGGAGGACACCACGCCCCCGGGGCCGAGGGTCACCACCACGACCTGGTCTCCGGTCCGGATGGCGGCGGCCTGGGCCAGCGGCTCGCCGTCGAAGCCGGCCAGCTCGGCGGCCTCGATCTCGTTGACCACCACGACGTCGGCCGAGGGCACGAGCGCCACGCCGAGGCCGATGGGCGACGGGTTCAGCACCGAGGTGGCACCCGCGTCGTGCGCCGCCAGCAGCGCCGCGGCCACGGCCTCCACCGGGACCTCGAGCTGGGCGCAGACGACGTCGCCGGCGTGGAGGACCGCGTCGGGCCACGTCGCCGCCGCGTTGGCGCCGCCCGCGACGGTGACGGTGTTGGCGCCGTCGCCGGCCACGACGATCAGCGCCGACCCGGTGGGCAGGTCCCGGTCGGCCTGCAGGTGACCGAGGTCGATGTGGTCGTCGGCCGCAACGCCCCGGAGCCACGCACCGTCGTCGTCGTCGCCCACGCACCCGACCAGCGCGACATCGCCGCCGGCACGCGCCGCGGCCACCGACTGGTTCAGGCCCTTGCCCCCGGGAACGGGATCGAGCATGGAGCCGACGACGGTCTCCCCCACCTCGGGGTGCCGCTCGACCCGCCACGGCCGGTCGACGTTGAGGCTCCCGACCACCCAGACCCGACCCATGTCGGCATCATGCCCCACTACCGTCGCCGCCGTGCCCGACACCCCGAAGCCCCGGATCCTGATCGACTGCGACCCGGGCCACGACGACGCCATCATGCTGATCTGCGCGGCCGCCTACGCCGACGTGGTCGGCATCACCACGGTCAACGGCAACGTCGGGCTCCACCACACCACCCGCAACGCGCTGGCCGTGGCCCAGCTGCTCGGCTGGGACGTGCCCGTCCACGCCGGCGCCGCCCGTCCGCTGATCGCAGAGCCGGTGGACGCCCGCCAGGTGCACGGCGAGACCGGGATGGACGGAGCCACGCTCCCGACCCCCACCCGCACCGCACCCGGCGATGGCGTCGAGTACCTGCTGGAGACGACCCGCCAGGAGGAGGGCCTGCACCTGCTGGCCACCGGCCCGCTGACCAACGTGGCCCTCGCGCTGCGCATCGACGCCGGGTTCGCCTCGCGGCTGGCGGGCATCACGTTCATGGGTGGCGGTGCCCTGGGCGGCAACGTCACGGTGGCCGCCGAGTTCAACGTGTTCGCCGACCCGGAGGCCGCCGCCATCACGCTCACCGCGGACTGCCCGGTGCGCATGTGCGGGCTGGACCTGACCCACCAGGTCACCGCCGACCAGGACCTGCTGGACCGGCTACGGGCCATCGGCGGCCCGGCCGCCGTGCTCACCACCGAGATCATCGAGACGGAGCTGGCGGCGTACGGGCGCTACGCCACGTCGTCGCCCGAGCCGCCGCTGCACGACCCGGTGGCGCTGCTCGCCATCACCCACCCGCACCTGTTCGAGGAGACGGCGACCCCGATCCACGTGGAGCTGGGCGGCGTGCACGGTCGGGGCACCACGCACGTGGAGCGGCGCGCCCACCCCGGCGCATCGGCGACCGAGGCGCCCTCCACCCGCTGGGTGCACCACGTCGACGGCGCCGCCGCCATCGACCTCATCGTGGAGGCGTGCGCCCGCTGGGCGTGACCGCCCGATACGGTCGCCGCCCATGAGCCAACCAGCGGGGGCGTACGAGGGGTTCGAGGGCAAGGTGGGCAACACCTTCGCCGGATCGGAGAGCTGGTGGCCGCCGCGGCCCACGCCGTCGGCGGACGCGCCCAACATCGTGATCGTGCTGGCCGACGACCTCGGGTTCTCGGACCTGGGCTGCTACGGCTCGGAGATCCCGACCCCGAACCTGGACCGCCTCGCCGGCGCCGGGCTCCAGTTCACCAACTTCCACGTGACCCCGATGTGCTCGCCCACCCGGGCCGCCCTGCTCACCGGCGTCAACCCGCACCGGGCCGGCGCCGGCCACGTGGCCAACTCGGATCCGGGCTTCCCCGGCTACGCCGCCGAGCTGGCCGACGACGTTGCCACCGCGGCCGAGGTGTTCCGCGACGCCGGCTACAGCACGTTCGCCATCGGCAAGTGGCACCTCACCAAGGACAGCGACCTGTCCGACGCCGGGCCCCGCCACAGCTGGCCGTGCCAGCGCGGCTTCGACCGCTACTACGGCGTGCTCGACGCCTTCACCAACCTCCACCACCCGCACCGCATCGTGGAGGACAACCACAGCCAGGAGCTCGACCAGTACCCCGACGGGTACTACGTCACCGACGACCTGACCGACCGGGCCATCTCGATGATCCGGCACTCGAAGGCGTCGAACCCGTCGAAGCCGTTCCTGATGTACTTCGCCCACATCGCCATCCACGCGCCGCTGCAGTGCAAGGAGAGCGACCTCGCCAACCACCACGGCAAGTACGACGCCGGGTGGGACGCGCTGCGCCAGGCCCGCCACGAGCGCCAGGTGGAGCTGGGTCTGCTCCCCGAGGGCACGCCCCTCGCCCCCCGCAACAGCGAGGAGGGCGACGACGTGCCGCCGTGGGACTCGCTGAGCGCCGAGGACCAGGAGCTGTTCGCCCGGTACATGGAGGTGTACGCGGCGATGGTCGACAGCGTCGACCAGTCGGTGGGCCGCCTCTACGACGCCCTCGAGGAGCTGGGCGAGGCGGAGAACACGATCTTCGTGTTCCTGTCGGACAACGGCGCCTCCCGCGAGGGCGAGGCCGAGGGCACCACGTCGTACTTCCGCACGCTGGTGTCGAAGAACGTCACCGACATGGAGGACATCGGGTTCGACCGCACCCGCATCGACCTGGCCGGTGGACCGCAGACCCTGGTGCACTACCCGCGAGGCTGGGCGATGGCGTCGAGCACGCCGTTCCGCCTGTACAAGATCAACACCCACTCGGGAGGCCACTCGGTGCCGTTCATCTGGCACTGGCCCAAGGGCGAGCACCAGGGGCTCCGGGACCAGTGGTCGCACATCACGGACCTGCTGCCCCCCCTGTGCGAGCTGAGCGGGGTGACCCGCCCCGACGAGCGCCACGGCATCGCCCTCCAGCCCGTCGACGGCACCAGCCTCGTGCCGGTGCTCGGATCGGCCGACGCCACCCACGATCGGGGCGGCCAGCTGCTGGAGATGCAAGGGCACCGCGGCTACTACGAGGGCGACTGGGAAATCGTCACCCGCCACGTGCCGCTCACCCCGTTCGGCGACCACGAGTGGGAGCTGTACGACCTGGCCGCCGACCGCACCGAGACCCGGAACCTGGCGGCGGAGCACCCGGACAAGGTGGCCGAGCTCGCCGCTGCGTGGGAGGCGGAGGCCCGGCGCTGCCAGGTGTACCCGCTGGAGGAGGGGTCACGGCTCCGGTACGTGATCCGACCCGACTACGACCTGCCGCTGCAGGACCCCGTCCGCATCGTGGCCGGCACCCACACGCTCGAGCGGTACCGCTCGCAGATGCTGATCCAGTGGCGCTCGTTCGACGTCGACGTGGAGCTCCACCACCACGAGGGCGACCAGGGGATCCTGTTCTCCCACGGGGACCAGGGCGGCGGGTACGCCCTGTACATCGAGACCGACATCGACGACGGCGACCAGCTGGTCTTCGTGCACAACGGCTACGGCGTGATGACCGAGCTGCACGGCGGCCCGGTCCCCGACGGGACCGAGCACATCCGGCTGTCGATCGAGGCGCCGGGCAGCTGGAGGTGGAACGCGTCCCTGGCCGTCGACGGCCTGGACCGGGCCCGCGCCGAGGGCCTGGTGATGCTCGGGGCGATGGCGCCGTTCGAGGGCATCAACGTCGGCATCGACCGCCGCTCTCCGGTCAGCTGGGCCATCCACGAGGCGCACGGCACGTTCCCCTACACGGGCCAGCTCGACGCGGTGACCTACACGCCGGGAGACCGCGCCCCCGACGCCGGCACCAACTTCACCGACCTCCTCCGGGAGATCGGCCTCAAGTACGAGTGATCAGGCGACGGTGGTGCCCGGGGCGCCGATGACCGGCGGGTTCGGGACGCCGTTGGCCTCGCAGAGGGCGACGTAGAACTCGTAGACCATCTGGGCGTCGATCACGAGGTCGACGCTGCCGTCCTCGGCCAGGTTCAGGTTGGCGCCGTAGATGGCGAACCAGACGTCGGTGACCTCGGTGTTGGTCTCGGGCACGACCAGCGTGTGGATCGAGCCGGCCGGCTCGAACAGGTAGCTGCCCGCGGTGTTGACCTCCGGGTACTCCTCGTACTTCCACGAGCCGCTCTGCGTGAACGCGAACACCTGGCCGGTGTGCTTGTGCTTCTGGACCCGGCTCCCCGGCTGGAAGCGGTTGCGGATGACCCACAGGCCGTTCGGGATGTCGATCTGCAGCACCTGGAGCTCCACGCCTTCGTCGATGGTGACGACCGGCAGCTCCTCCTCTCCACGGTGCAGGGCGGCGGGGATATCCATGAGCGTCATGCCCAAAGCCAACCACGTCTGCCGGTACGGTGCCTGCCGTGCCTGACGACACCCTGCGCATCGGCCTCATCCAGTGCGGCCACGTCCACCCGGACCTGGTCCCGACGCTCGGCGACTACCCGGAGCTGTTCGCGGACCTGCTCGGCCCGCACGGCATCGAGCTCACCACGTTCGACGTCGACCACGGGCACTTCCCCGACGACCTCAGCGGGTTCGACGGGTGGGTCATCAGCGGGTCGGCCAACTCGGCGTACGAGGACCTGCCGTGGATCCACCAGACCGAGGACCTGCTCCGCAAGCTGGTCGCCGACGAGGCGCCCGTGGTCGCGGTGTGCTTCGGGCACCAGCTGCTGGCCCAGGCGCTGGGCGGCCGGGTGGCGAAGTCCGACGACGGGTGGGGCGCCGGCATGCACCGCTACCACTTCTCCGGCGACGTCCCCGCCTGGATGAGCCCGGCCCCCGACGGCGGGGTGCGGATCATCGCCAGCCACCAGGACCAGGTGGTCGAGCTGCCCGAGGGCGCCGTCGTGCTGGCCCGCACCGACCACTGCCCCATCGCCGCCTACACGTTGGGCCGCTCGGTGTTCGCCATCCAGCCCCACCCCGAGTTCACCGCGGCGGTGTCGCGCGGCCTGGTGGAGCGGCGCCGCGACCGCATCGGCGAGGCCACGTCCGATGCCGCCCTGGCCAGCCTGGACGAGCCGCTCGACCAGGACCTGGTGGCCGGGTGGATGGCGGGTTTCCTTCGCCACGCCCGCCCGTAGGCTTCGGGCCATGAGCGACCTCGACGACATCAACGAGTTCAACCGCGGGATCATCGAGCAGTTCCGCGCCAACGACGGCAAGGTGGGCCCGCCCTTCGAAGGTGCCCCGCTGCTGGTCCTGCACAGCACCGGCGCCAAGTCGGGCAAGGAGCGCCTGGCCCCCATCGTCTTCCAGGCGGTCGACGGCGCGTGGGCCGTGTTCGCGTCGAAGGCCGGAGCGCCCGACAACCCGGACTGGTACCACAACCTCGTCGCCAACCCGGCGGCCCGCATCGAGCTCGGCACCGAGACGGTCGACGTCACCGCCCGCGTGCTGGAGGGCGACGAGCGCTCCGGCATCTGGGAGAAGCAGAAGGAGCTCATGCCGGGTTTCGCCGAGTACGAGGCCAAGACCGACCGGGTGATCCCGGTCGTGCTGCTCGAGCGCTCCTGACCCCGGGACGGTCCTGCTGCACGGCTGAGGACCTTCGCCCCTGGCCGTTTCGGGCGGGGGCTGGCACCATCGGGCCATGACGACGGACATCGTGGTTGGCATCGACGGCTCCGACAACGCGGCTCGGGCCCTGGCCTGGGCGCTGGACGAGGCGGTCCTGCGCGGCTGCCGGGTGCGGGCGGTGCTGGCCTGGTCCTACCTGGGCGAGGCCGACAGCATGCTCGGGGTCCGCACCACCGAGGAGGATGCCGTGGCCGCCGTCCAGGCCGCGGTGGCCGACGCCGCCGGCGATCGTGCGGACCTGGTGGACGCCATCGCCGTGAACGACCTGCCGGTGCCGGGCGTGCTCGACCAGGCGAAGGACGCGGCGCTCGTGGTGGTCGGCTCCCGCGGCCGCGGCGGGCTCAAGGGCCTGATGCTCGGCTCGGTCAGCCGTACGGTCGTGGAGCGGTCCCCCGTGCCCGTCGTGGTGGTGCCCCCGGAGCGCTGAGCCGGAGGGCGGGCTCCCTCCCCCGCCATGGGGAAGGGGACGTGGATCGGGGTGGCCGCGCTCGCGCTGCTGGTGGCCGGCTGCGCGAGCGAATCGAACGCGTCACAGACGGCCTCGGCGTCGAGCACCAGCACCAGCACCGGCACCGGCACCAGCACGACCGTGGCCGCCGGCCACCACCACGAGGGCGACCCGACCGACCCGGACCGACCGACCATCGTCGAGGTCCACGGGTCCGAGCGCCGCGAGCTGGCCGACCAGCTGGTGCAGGTGCGCGCCCTGGCCCTGCAGTACCCGACCGTGGCCGACGC
This sequence comes from uncultured Acidimicrobiales bacterium, assembly GCA_937926025.1. Classification (GTDB taxonomy): domain Bacteria; phylum Actinomycetota; class Acidimicrobiia; order Acidimicrobiales; family Iamiaceae; genus Aquihabitans. Next base: position 2,107 of record CALANQ010000301.1, on the reverse strand, counting down.
CGAAGCGGCCGGCTACGAGCTGACCACCCCCTACGCCCCCGGCACGGGCGCCCACTACGGCAAGGACCAGGACACGCAGCCGCCCGGGAAGCCGCTGGACCTGACCAAGCCGCAGTCCTTCCTCTACGACGGCACCGAGCCCGGTTCCCGCCTGGTGGGCGTGATGTACGTGCAGCTGGGCGGCGACGAGGCGCCCGACGGCTTCGCCGGCCCGCTCGACACCTGGCAGCCCTTTCCCGGCCAGTGCCTGGAGCCGGGCACGACGGACCCGGTGTTCCCCACCAAGGACAGCGTCACCGAGGCCGAGTGCGACGATGCCGGCGGCACGTTCGTGGACATCACCGCCTGGATCCAGCACGTGTGGGTGGTGCCGGGGTGGGAGGCGCCCGGCGGCGTGTTCGCCCCGTACAACGCCGACATCGTGTGCGCCGACGGCACGACGGAGGCGGACGACGTCGAGGGCTGTCCCGCCCCGAGCTGACCGCTACCGGGTGACGTCCCAGATGTGGTGGATCGGGTCGTGGATCAGGTACCGGCTGAGCGAGGCCAGCGTGAACGACGAGCCGTCGCTGCGCCGGCCCGGCCGCTCCCACTGCTCGCCCTCGATCCCGTCGAGGCGAGCGGCGATGGCCGCGGCGTTGACCTCCAGGTCGGCGATGACGACCGCCGGGTCCTGCTCGTCGTAGCGCTCCTCGACCGCGGTGGCGTCCTGGTCCCAGTTGGGGAACAGCGGGTCGTCCTCGTCGAGCATCAGCCCCATCCGCTGGTCGAACCGGGCGAACACGTCGCGCACGTGGCAGGCGTACTCCAGCGAGGACCACGTCTGGTCGTCGGGCCGACCTGCTGCGATGCGCCCCTCGGCGTGGAGGGCCTGCCAGTCGGCGGCGTTGGCCCGGATCAGGCCGGCCACGTCGGTGTGGGAGCACGCCGACGCGTCGAAGCCGCACTCCGGACAGGTCTGCGCCAGGACCCAGGTCCAGTCCTTGTCATCGGGGGTGATCATGGGGCGAACCTACGGTAGAAACCGGCCCATGGACCCTGCCGTTTCCCCCGCCGTCCGCATCACCGGCCTCGACCACATCGTCCTCGACGTGGCCGACACCGAGCGGTCCCTCGCCTTCTACGTGGGCGAGCTCGGCCTGGCGCCGGTGCGGGTGGACGAGTGGCGTCGCTGCGAGGTGTTCTTCGCCTCGGTCCGCATCGACGCCACCACCATCATCGACCTCCTGGAGACGCCGCCCACGGGCCGCAACGTCGACCACTTCTGCGTGGTGATCGAGGAGCAGGACCTCCAGGCGCTGGCCGACAGCGGGCGGTTCGACGTCGTCGACGGGCCCGACCTCCGCTACGGCGCCCAGGGAGACGGCACGTCCCTGTACGTCCGCGACCCCGACGGCAACGTCGTGGAGCTGCGCCACTACGGCAGGTAATCGGCCGCCGGAAGATGAGTACCCGCTACTCATGACCCTCCGGAGGTCCCGTCGTACCTTCAGCACATGGCACCACCCCGGTGCCGGTGGCGGCCCAGAAACCCGCCGACATCCCCCTGGAGGAAAATCATGCGACGAGTTCTCGGTGCCTTCCTGATCGCCGGTCTGCTGATGGGAGCCGCAGCCTGCGGCAGCAGCGGCGGCGACGATGCCAAGAAGTCCGACACCACCGCGGCCAGCGACTCGAGCAGCTCCGATTCGAAGAGCTCGACCGACAGCTCCAACGCCGACGTCAAGGCCTACTGCGACGCCGTCGACGAGTACGTCCAGAAGGTCAAGGACGCCGAGGGCGACGCGGCCAAGGCGGCGGCCCTCACCGACGAGGCCAAGGAGCTGACCGACAAGGCCTCGGCCCTCAGCACGGCCGGCCTCGACGCCGACGACGCCCAGGCCGTCGCCGACTGCACCAAGAAGTCCACCGACGCCCTGATGCCCAGCTGACGCCCTGGTGCCCAGCTGATGCTCGCTCCCCCCGAGCCTCCCGGCGCCCCCGTCGCACTGCGGCGGGGGCGCCGGCGCGCCACCAGCCTGCCTGCGCTCCGCAACCGGACCCGGCCGTGAGCCTCAGCCGATGACAGAGGGGCTTCATGTGAACGCGCAGGGTGGCGAAGGTCGGC
>CALANQ010000300.1 GCA_937926025.1 uncultured Acidimicrobiales bacterium | reverse complement strand
GCCCACCATGAACGCCACCCGCCAGCCGGCCATGGAGAACGACTTGGTCATGGAGTACAGCTCCACCGCGCACTCCTTGGCCCCCTCGGCCTGGAGGATGCTGGGCGGCTCGTAGCCGTCGAAGCCCAGCTCGGCGTAGGCGTTGTCGTGCACCACGATCACGTTCTTCTCGCGAGCGAAGTCCACCACCTTCTGGAAGAACTCGACGTCGACGCACGCCGTGGTGGGGTTGTGCGGGAACGACAGCACGATCACCCGCGGCTTGGGCCACGAGTACTCGTAGGCCTCCTGGATGTTCTCGAAGAAGTCCTGGTCGGTCCCGATGGGGATCTCCCGCACGTCCGCACCCGCCAGGTGCGGGCCCCAGATGTGGATCGGGTACGACGGCGACGGCACCAGGGCGGCGTCACCCGGCTGGAGCAGCACCCACATCAGGTGGCTGAACCCCTCCTTGGCCCCGATGGTGGAGATGATCTCCTTGTCCGGGTCCAGGGTGACGCCGAAGCGGCGCAGGTACAGGTCGGCCACCGCCTCGCGCAGCTTCGGGATGCCCCGGCTCGACGAGTAGCGGTGGTTGCGGGAGTTGTGGGCCGCCTCGGAGAGCTTCTCCACCGCGATCTGCGGCGACGGGAGGTCCGGGTTGCCGAAGCCGAGGTCCACCACATCGACCCCGGCCCGCCGAGCCTCGATCTTCAGGCCATCGATGATGGTGAAGACGTAGGGCGGCAGGTTCGTGATCCGGCGGAACTCCATGCGCTGCACGATACGACCTGGCCCCCGGTCGCTTCGACATGCGTTCCGGGCGTTCGGTGCGCCGGGGGCCACCTGCCATGCTGGGTGGATGGCCGAGAGCAGCGACTACGTGCCGATCGTGGTGGAGATCCCACGCGGCAGCCGCAACAAGTACGAGATCGATCACGAGACCGGCGAGATCTGGCTGGACCGGCGGCTCTTCTCCGCCACCGTGTACCCCGCCGACTACGGCTTCGTGGAGCACACGCTGGGCGAGGACGGCGACCCGCTCGACGCCCTGGTCATCCTCGAGGAGCCCACGTTCCCCGGCTGCCACATCCGGGCGCGCCCCGTCGGCGTGTTCTGGATGGACGACGACGCCGGCCCCGACGCCAAGATCATCTGCGTCCCCTACGGCGACCCCCGCTGGGACCACGTGCAGGACATCGACCAGCTCCCGCTGTTCCTCACCGAGGAGATCGAGCACTTCTTCGAGGTCTACAAGCAGCTCGAGCCGGGCAAGTTCGCCAACACCAAGGGCTTCGAGGGCCGAGCCAAGGCCGAAGCGGAGATCGCGGAGTCGCGGGCCCGGGCCAAGGGCACCAGCTTCGAGTAGGGCCGCCGATCAGCCGGAGTGGACCAGCGCCCGCTCCGAGCCGATCTGCGCCGCCCACGCCACGGCGGCCTCGCGGTCGCTGATCAGCACCACCTGCACGGCGTCGGCCAGGCGCACCAGCCGGTCCAGCACGCGGGTCACCTCGTCGTCGTCGAGGACGCCGAACGGGTCGTCGAGCACCAGCGGGAGCGAACCCGCCAGCCCGACGGAGCGCAGCGCCGCCAGCCGCGACATCAGCTCCCAGTCGATGTCGTCGACCAGCTTGTCGCGGTCGACGGCGGCGGCGTCGGCCAGCGCCTCCTCCTCGGCGGCGGTGGCCGCTGCGAACGCAGCGTCGACCTCGGCCAGCTGCGCCGCCGTGGCCTGCTCGGCGGCGGCGGCGGCCGTGACCAGCTGCTCGCCGTTGGCGACGCGCGCCTCGGCCGCCTGCAGGAGGGCGTCGACGCCGGCGTCGCCGGAGAAGGCATCCAGCGCCTGCCGGGCGGCCGCTTCGAAGGCGTCGCCGTTGGCCAGGGCGACCTCGGCCTCGGCCTCGGTGACGGCGACAGCGGCCTGCTCCTCCTCCACGCCGCACCGGGCGAGGTCGGCCTCGAGGCCGCTGAGCGCCCCGCTGGCCTGACGGTGCTGGGCGACGGCGGCCTCCGCTTCGGCCACGGCGGCACGGGCGGCCTCCACGTCGGCCCAGCGAGCCTCCCGGAGGGTCACCGCCTGGGCGGCGGCATCGTCCTCATCGGGCGACTCGGCCGCGATGGGCTCCGCCAGCTCGGGCAAGGGAGCCAGGTCCGGCAGCTCTCGCTGGCCGCGGTCGCGGGCGTCTCGCACGGCGCCGATCGCGTGGTCGAGCGCCTCCATGGCCTGGTCGATGTCCTTCCGGCGAGCGTCCGCCGTCTCCTGCTCGGAGATGTAGAAGCGAGCGAGCAGCACCAGGTCGTCGCGGTCGTAGGGCGGTCCGACGACCACCACCCCGACGCCGGTGAGCTCCGCGGCCAGCTCGTCCATGGCGGTGTCGCTCGGCGCAACGGTCTCCCGCAGGTTGCGCAGCTCCTCCTCGGACTCGGGCCCGGTTGGCTCGTGGCCCAGCAGGGCGGCCACCCGGGGGGCCACCGCGTCGCGGCGCTGCAGCAGCTCCACGCGGCGGCGGGCCCGATCGGCGGCCCCCGGCAGGCTGGCGAGCTCGTCCTCGGTGGCCTTGAGGCGGTTGCGGGCGGTCTCCAACGTGGACCGGTTGGCCGGCCCCACGCCGCGGCTCGACGAGCTCATCATGTAATCGGCGTAGGTGGAGAAGCCCAGGCGCTCCAGCACCCGGCGCTCCTCAGCCCGGGCATCCTCGAGCTTCTTGCGCTGCCGGCTGCCGCCGAAGCGGCCCTCCGTGCGGTCCTGGGCTTCCAGCACGAGCGCGTGGGCGGCCTCGACCTTGGCGATCTGCTCCGGCGTGAGGACCGGCTGGTTGTACTCGGCCTCCGCCTCGATGACGGCCTGGCGCGCCTCGGCGACGCGCTGCTCCGCGGCGTACTCCTCCCCGGACACGCCGGTGTCCAGCGCACCGAGCTGCTGATGGAGGTCCCGCCAGGTGTCGGCCAGCGCCAGGGCGGCCACGACGGGCGCGCCCTCGGTGCCGGCACCGAGCAGGCGGTCGAGCGCGACGCGCACCGCGTCGGCCCCCTGGTCCGCCACGGCCTCCTGCAGCCGGACCAGCTCGACCCGGCGCCGTTCCAGGTCGGCCAGCCGGCGGGTGACCGGCGCGCTGTCCTGATCGGGGTCGGCCTCGCCTGCGGCGGCCTCTGCGCTGGCCAGCTCCGCCCGCCGGGCCACCAGCAGGTCGGTGGGGTCGTCGGCGACCAGCGGGCGAGCCTGCTCCAGCGCGGCCGCCGCCTCAGTGGCCTTCGCCATCGCCACCCGCCGCCGGTCCCGCGCCCGCTCCAGCCGCTCCGCCGCCGCGACGCGTGCCTCGCTGGCCACGTCGCGGGCCAGGACGGCCTGGTTGAGGGCGTCGTGCTGGCGGGTCCGCTCCTCCGAGGCCGAGGCCAGCTCGGCCTCCAGGCGGGCCTTGGCGGCCTCGGCGTTGGCCTGCGCCTCGCGGACGGGGCCCTCGCCCCGCTGGAGGGCGGCCAGCTCCTCGGTGGCCGCGGTGCGCTCGGTCACCGCCGCGCCCAGCGCCTCGCGCTGCTGGGTGATCTGCTGCGTGAGCTCGCGCCGACGGATCAGGGCCCGGTCCCGGTCGGTGACGGCCTGGGCCACCCGCGGGTCGTGGCCGGGCAGGTCCTGGGCGCGCACCACGGCGTCGGTCGGGCGCTCCAGGTCCAGCAGCGCCAGCGATGTCCGGTCCAGCGGGAACACGATGCCGTGGGCCAGCACCTCGCCTTCCACCTCGACGTCGGACGTCGCGGCCAACCGGCCGAGCACGTCGAGCAGCCACGAGCGACGGAACGGATCGAGGCCTCGGACGACGGTGACCTGGCCGTGCAGGACGATGGCGGGGCGGTCGCCGGAGGCGTCGCGCACCTGGAGCACCTTCACTGCAACTCCCTCCGTTCCCCATGCCGATCGATCGTGACGGTGCGAGGACGGTACCTGATGGGTGGCGCAGCGCGGTAGCTGCCGCCCAGGTCAGGACACGGGGATGCGCTGCACCGGCGGGTCGTCGTCGGGGTCGTCCGATGCCGGGTCCGACGGGGCGACGCGACCAGCCCGACCGGCCACCGAGCCCAGCAGGTCGAGGATGCCCGAGGCGGCCGACGGATCTTCCACCAGCTCCTCGGCCACGTCCAGCAGCGCCCGCGACGCCGCGATCATCTCCCGGGCCGCCCGCTGGAGGTGCTCCAGACCGGCCTGGAGGCGCGGATCCTGGTCGTCCCAGGGGCCGGGTGCCGGATCGCCGGGCGCGGTCACCGGGCTCGCCGCCGTCCGGCGCCGTGGGCCGCTCGGTCCTCGATCGGCTCGGGGCCGGCCTCGTCGGGCGCCCCGGCGAAGGTCACCCGCAGCCGCCCGTCGCGCAGCGACGCCGCCCGCACCTCTCGGCGGCGGAGCGAATCCGGGAGCAGCAGCGCCCGGCGGTGGCTCCCCACCCGGATGAGCAGCTCGTCGTCCCGGCGGCCCAGCTCCAGCTCGTCCTTGTCGGCGAACGGCAGCTCCACGGTGAGCTCGAAGCCGGTGCCCTTGGCCACGACCTGCATCGGCTCGCCCGGATGGAGGACGTCGGCCGGCTCCAGCTCCCGGTACAGGCCTGCGGCGAAGCCCCGCAGGGCGTCGAACCCGACCAGCTCGTCGGAGGCGAGCTCCGCCCGGAGGATCGGGAGCGGCGCGAACCCCTCCTCGATCGAGGTCAGGTGCTCCGCGTGGCGCGCCTTCCACTCCGCGAACCACGGGTCCGTGATGGCATCGGGCAGGAGCCGGTTGGCCACCACGGCGTCGACCCGGTACCCGAACAGGGACAGGTACGTGTAGGTGCGCCGGGCCTCGGCCACCACCAGCCGCTCGGGGTTCACCACGAGGCGGACGCTGGTGCGGGCGGTGTCGGTGAGCAGCTCCCGCACGCCGTCGAGGCGGTCGTAGAACTGGGATGCCGACCCGAACACCTCGTCGCCGGGCACCGGCAGCCCCGCCACGCGGCCCAGCAGCGGCGACACCACCTTGTTGACCTTGCGGCTCATCGGGAACACCCGGTCCATGTACCAGCGCAGGATCTCGGGCAGGCTGAGCAGGCGCAGCGTCTCGGCCGTCGGCGCGCAGTCGACCACGACGACATCCCACTCGCCGCTGTCGGCGTAGGTCTTGATGTCGCTCAGGGAGAAGATCTCGTCGAGCCCCGGGATCACCGCCAGCTCCTCGGCCTCGATGGCGGCGACGCCGGCCCACTGGAACACCTCCAGCAGCCACGCCTGGATCTCCTGCCAGGTGTCCTCCATGCGGGCCTGGGCGTCGAGCTGCTGGCCCCAGAGACCCGGCGAGATCTCCACCGGGTGGTCGCCCAGCTCCACGCCGTAGGCGTCGCTCAGCGAGTGGGCGGGATCGGTGCTCAGCACGATGGTGCGCAGCCCCTGATCGGCACAGCGCAGCGCGGTGGCCGCCGCCGTGGTGGTCTTGCCGACGCCCCCCTTGCCGGTGAAGAGGAGGACCCTCACGAGCCGGCCGAGCGCTCCGCGAACGACTTCAGCTCACCGAGCGCCGTGTGCATGATCTTGCCCTGCGACCGGTTCTTGATGAACCCGGGGAGCGGGATGACCAGCTCCACCTCGAGCTCGTAGTCGACCCGGGTGCCGCCGTCGACGGCGCTCAGCACGTACCGGCCGTCGAGCTTGCGCATGATGTCGCCCTCCGACAGGACCCAGGCCAGCACGTTGGGCTCCGAGTGGTCGTAGGTGAGGGTGTAGCTGGTGGACCGGCCGAAGCCGGCTGCCCGGAAGCGCACCTGGCGGGCCCGGCCCTGGTCGTCGGTGCCCAGCACCTCGACCGACTTCAGGTCCTTGGCCCACTCCGGATAGCGGGGGAAGTCCAACAAGATGGCCAAGACGGCATCGGGCGCAGCGGCGATGGTGGTCGACTCGGTCGCTCGGTCGGTCATGGGGGCAGGGTGCTCCGGTTTCGGTTGGTCGGCGTGCCGGTGGCGGACCGGGCACGAGGGCGCAGGCTAGTTCGGCGATCCGTCCGACCGGGGCGGGAAGGTGGCGTGGCCGCCCGCCCACCAGGTGATGACGCCGATCCCCCACACCGGGGCCATCACCGCGAACGGCGGATCGGTGAGCGGGATGGCCAGCGCCGCGATGGCGATCTGGGCGAACCACAGGCCGAGGAACCAGCGGCGGACCTCCTGCGGGGCCGACCCGGTGAGGTAGAAGAGGGCGGCGAGGTCCACGGTCTCGGTCCGGCTGCGCCCGACCGCCTTCAAGAAGCCGACGGTGAAACCGACGCAACCGCCGAGGAACAGCACCCCGGCCACGGCGAGGTTGAGGACCTGGACCGCATCGGCCGCGGTGACCGCCGAGATCACCGTGACCAGCGCCAGCGCGACCGTGCCCACCGCGTCGGCCACCAGTAGCGGTCGCCCCTCGATGTCGGGCAGGCGCGGGCTCATCGGGGCCGCCACGCCGACAGCGCGTCGCGGAGCTGCCCGGCCAGCACGTCGTACGCGAACTCGGCCTCGGCTCGGATGCGGCCGGCTTTCCCCATGCGGCGACGGCGCTCGGGGTCCACGATGAGGGTGCGAAGGGCATCGGCGAGCTGGGCGACGGAACGCGGATCGTCCACCACCAGACCGGTCTCGCCGTCGACGACGGCCTCCGCCGCCCCGCCGCTGCGCCCTGCGACCTGCGGCACCGCGCACGCCGCCGCCTCGAGGAACACGATGCCGAAGCCCTCCTGCTCCAGGCCCAGCCACCGGTTGCGGCAGTCCATGGCGAAGACGTCGGCGGCGCCGTAGAGCCCGGGAAGGTCGTCGTCGTCGACCCGGCCGACGAGACGGACCGGGGCCGCCAGATCTGCCACCAGGCGCTCGAGCCGGTCACGGTCGCGGCCGGACCCACCGATGACCACCTCCAGCTCCGGGTGGATCGGCGCGAGCCGTGCCGCCGCCCGGATCAGGACGTCCATGCCCTTGCGGGGCACCAGCCGGCTGACCGAGACCACGACCGTCGACTCCGGAGCGAGGCCGAACTGCTTGCGCACCGCCGCCCGCTCGGCATCGCCGAGCGGGACGAAGCGGTCCGTGTCGACGCCTGGGGGGATGACCACCACGGGGAGCCCCCGGCGAGCGGCCCGCTCCCCCTCGTCCGCCGGGTAGCCGCCCGCGGCGATGACCAGCTCCGCCCCGCGCAGCACCCGGGCGAGCGCCTGCCGCGGGCCGGGGACCCGCCCCGGCACGGTGATCTCGGCGCCGTGGAGGATGACCCCGTACGGGCGGGCGAGGCGCGGTCCGAGGTGCCCGAGCGGCAGCGCCGGGTCCAGCACCACCAGGTCGGCGCCGACCCGCTCGGCCTCCTGGTCGATGCGACGGGCCAGCGACGCCACCGGGAGCATCACCGGCTGGTCGATGCGGGCGATCGGGATGGGCGACGCCGCGTCGAACGCGTCGGCGCCCTCGTACGGCGTGGTGAGCACCGCGGCCTCGTCCGCCGGCAGACGCCGCCACAGCTCCCAGAGGTAGGACTGGATGCCGCCGATCTTCGGCGGGAAGTCGTTGGTGACCAGCAGGTGCTTCACGCCGGCACCTTCGGTGGCACGGCGGCGCTCAGCTCCGCCTGCACCTCGGGATCGGGGTCACCGGTGACGTCCACCAGCAGATCGTCGCACCCGAGGCGGCGCGCGGACCACACGGCGTGGGCCCGCAGCAGCGGGTCGGGATGGCGGAGCGCGTCGCGCAGGGCGGCGCGGACCGCCGGGTCACCGCCCTCGCCGGTGTTGCCGAGCACCACCAGCGCGTTGCGGCGCAGGTACCGCGGATCGCGCTCGGGGATGTACCAGCGGCCGTGGCGGGCCAGCAGCTCCTCGTCGGACGAACCGAGCAGCTCGAGCACCGGCACCCAGGCCCGGTCCGGCCGGCCAAGCGGCACCGGTCGCCCGCTGCCGCCCGGCAGCGCCCGGCGCACCTCCAGACGGTTCGGCGGGCACACCTCCTGGCACTCGTCGCACCCGTAGAGCCGGTCGCCCAGGGCCACCCGCTGGTCCCGCGGGAACGACCCGGTCACCTGGAGCGACCAGGAGAGGCAGCGGCGCGCGTCCACCGTGCCGGGCGCCACGATGGCCCCGGTGGGGCACGCCGGCCGGCACCGCTCGCAGGGACCGCAGCCGTCGGCGACCGGCTCCGGAACGGGAGCGTCCGGGAGGTCGGCGTCGGTGAGCACGGTGCCCAGCACGAACCAGCTGCCCCGACCCGGGAGCAGGAGGTTCGCGTTCTTGCCGAACCAGCCCAGCCCGGCCCGCTCCGCCACCGCCCGGTCGACCAGGTGGTTCTGGTCGGCCACCACGCAGGCTCGGTGCCCCGCGCCCACCAGGGCGTCGCACACGGCCTGCAGGCCGGCCAGCAGCCGCTGGTGGTCGTCGTCCCAGACGTAGCGGGCCACGCGAGCCACCGGCGCTCTCCCGCCCGGACGAGGCGGCGGGTCCCGGTGGTACGACACCGCCCCGGCGATGAGCGTGCGCACGCCCGGCAGCGTCCGATCCGGGTCGGTGGAGCGCTCCGGGTTGCGGTACGTGAACTGCATCGAACCGTTCAGCCCGGCTCTCCGGCGTTCCTCGAGCGCCCGGCGGGCGTCGAGGAACGGCTCGGCCGACGCCGCCGCCACCGCGTCGAGCCCCGCCTCCCGCCCGAGGGCATCCAGGTCTGCCCAGCGCACGGAACCCACGGCCCCATGGTCGCGCAGCGCTACCCGGTGGATCGGATGTGCCGCAGCGGCGGGGCCAGTCCGGCGTCGTCGAGCAGCCGCATGGCGCGGGCCTCCGCCAGGTCCACCACCACCGGGCTGGCCGCCTCGGCACCGCAGAGGAACGTGATGACGCAGTCCGCACAGGCATCGGTGTGCTGGAGGGCGCACTCGTCGCAATCGATGCGGAGCACGGCGTGGGGATGGTCGTCGAAGCGGGTCATGGGAACCTCCGTGGGGTCGGACCTGCATCTTCCCCAGGGGGTACGACAGCGAAGCCGGCCCGGCTCAGCGCCCGGCTGCGGCCAGGAAGTCCCGCGACCCGACCGCCACCGCCCCCTGCCGCCGGGCATCGGCCGCCACCGCGCGATCCGACGACACCACCACGACCGGCGTGGCCTCCGGCGTGGCGGCCAAGAGGTCGACGATGGCGTCGTCCGCCGTCTGCCCCGTGGCGGAGAACCGCACCCGCACGTTCTTGCTGGCCTTCGGGGCGGTGACCGCGTCGTCGCCGTCGAACACCACCACCACCCGCCCGCCGGACCGAGCCTGCACCTCGTCGAGGAGCGCCACGGTGCGGCGGCGCTCCTCCTCGGGAACGAGGTCGGACCACGCGGCCCGAGCCACGTTGTACCCGTCGACCACCACCAGGTTGGCGGGATCGGCCAGCAGCGCCCGGTGGGCCTCGGGCGTCCCGTCGAAGATGCCCGGCGGCAGCGCCGGAGCGGAGCGGGCCGACCCCTTGCGGTGCTTCTTCCGCTTCTTGCCGGACTTGTGGGCGCTCGGGGCCTCCGACGTCGAAGCCCCTGAGGGCGCTGTTCCGTTCGGCTCCGCTGAGTCGGACGGTTCCGCTGATCCGGCGGGCTCGGCCAGGTCCGACGCGGCCCGGCCCAGCGCGGCGGCGAGGTCGCTGGCGGCTGCGGCCGCGGCCGCGACCGACGCCGCCACCGCGCCCCGGTCGAACGCCTCGGCCACCGGCGGCGGCACGGCCGGCACCGCCGATTGCTCCGGCGCCAGGGGTGCGGGTGCGGGTGCGCTCCGGTCCGGTGGCGGCCCGGCCGCCCGGAGGCGCGCCAGCTCCTCCTCCGCCTCCGTCGTGGCCTGGCGGGCCAGCTTCAGGTCGCGGCGGGTGGTGGCCAGCTGGGCCTCCACCTCCTTGGACCGCCGGACCGCGGCGTTGCGCTCGTCTCGCAGCGCCCCGAGGGTGGCCGCCAGCTCGTCGCGCTCGGTTCGAGCCGCCGCTTCGGCCCGTCGCGCCTCAGCCAGCTGGTCGGCCGTGCGCCGTCGGGCCGCGTCGGCATCGGCCACCGCCTTGCGCAGCCGCGCCGTGGCCGCCTTGTCGTCGCGCCGATCGGCCGGTTCCGGCCTCTCCAGTGGCGCAGCCGGCCCGCTCATCGCCGGGTCGTCCTGCCAGCCGACCGGACGGTGCAGCCAGAGCCAGCTGGCCCGGCCGATGTCCTCCTCGTCGGCCACCTCGGCGACCCGCGCCCGGAAGATGCCGTCGTCGTCGACGACCCGGACGATGGTGGCGTAGGCCGCAGCCGACAGGCGGGCGAACCCCATGACGGGCCGCAGGGCCGCCGGCGCGGGGACGCGCGGGTCCGCCAGCTCCCCCTTCTGCGCGACCGCGACCGCCAGGCGGCAGGCGGGCCGGATCGCCTTCGGGTCGACCGCCGGACCCGGTGCCGTGGCTCAGCCCTCGGCGGCGGTGTCGACGGACTCGTCGAGCACCTCGACCACACCGGCCGCACCGCACCAGCGGCACTCGACGGACTCCAGCGTCTCCTCCAGCACCTGCTCGTCCTCCACGGACAGCGCACCGCCGACCGTGTAGTGGTGGTAGGCGCGGGTGCGACGGGTGGACGTCACGTCGAAGCGGGTGAGGTTCCCGCACGAGGTGCACCGGTAGCGAGCAGCAGCAGACACGGAGGCGATGGTACCGGGGGCGCGGCGACCCTCCCGAACCCGGTCCGACGGCAACCCGTACAGAACACTTGTTCGCGCGAACACCTGTTCGCTATCGTCCCCGCATGCAGCGCAGCTTCGACGACCTCGGGACGCCGCTGCACGAGGTCACGTTCTGCGTGCTGGACCTGGAGACCACCGGCGGCACCGCCGCCGACGGAGGCATCACGGAGATCGGCGCCGTGAAGCTGTGCGGCGGCGAGCGGGTGGCCACGTTCCGCACGTTCGTCAACCCCGGCCACTCCATCCCGCTCCAGATCACCCGGCTCACGGGCATCTCGGAGTCCATGGTGGCCGGCGCTCCCCCACCCGACGCCGTGCTCCCCACCTTCCTGGAGTTCCTGGGCGACGCCGTCATCGTGGGCCACAACGTCCGCTACGACCTCGGCTACCTCAACGCCGCCATGGAGCGGTCCGGGCGGCCCAAGCTGGCCAACCGGGTGCTCGACACGCTGCGCCTGGCCCGACGGCTGGTCCGCGACGAGGTCCCCAACTGCCGCCTCGGGACCCTCGCCGACCGCTTCCGCCTCCCCAACCAGCCCTCGCACCGGGCCCTCGACGATGCCCTCGCCACCGGCGACCTCCTCCACGTGCTCATCGAGCGGGCCACCTCGTTCGGCGTCACCGGTCTCGAGGACCTGATGGACCTCCCCACGCTGGCGGCGCACCCGCAGGCCGGCAAGCTGCGCCTCACGGACCACCTGCCCAAGAAGCCGGGCGTGTACCTGTTCCGCGACGGTGGCGGGCGCACCCTCTACGTCGGCAAGGCCACGGACCTGCGGGCCGCGTGCGGTCGTACTTCTCCGGCGACGACCGCCGGAAGGTCGGCCAGCTCCTCCGGGAGGTGGAGCGCATCGACCACGTGGTCTGCCCCAGCCCGCTGGAAGCCGCGGTCCTCGAGGTCCGCCTCATCCACCGGCTCGAGCCCCGCTTCAACCGGCAGTCCACCACCTGGCGCCGCTACAGCTACCTCAAGCTCACCGACGAGGCGTTCCCCCGCCTGTCGGTCGTGCGCGCCATCCGCGATGACGGTGCGCTCTACCTCGGCCCCCTCCCGTCGGCGAAGGCGGCCAAGCGGGTGGCCGAGGCCATCGAGACCGCCGTGCCCCTCCGCCGCTGCACGGCCACGCCCGGGCGCGGCGGGCTCCGCACCGGGCCGTGCGCCCCGGCGCAGCTGGGCGTGTCCACGTGCCCGTGCGCAGGGGCGGTCACCCCGGAGGCCTACGCCCAGCTGGTGGCCACCGTCCGGCGCGGCCTCCTCCAGGAGCCCAACCTGCTCCTCGGACCGCTCGAGGCCAAGATGCACGCGCTCGCCGCGGAGGAACGGTTCGAAGAGGCCGCCGACATGCGCGACCGGGCTGCGGCGCTGGCCACCGCCCTGCGCCGCCAGCAGCGGTTCGACACCCTGCGGCGGGCCGGCCGGGTCGTCATGGAGGTCGACGGCAGCTCCCGGGCCGAGCTGCTCCGGGGCCGGCTCCAGCGCACGTGGACCATCACCAAGAAGGGCATCGCCGCCGTCCCTCTCCCCCTGGACCTCGACCCGTCCGCCCCCGACGCCCTCGAGGCACCGGCGCCGGGCGACGCCACCGCACCGGGTGCGCCCCTCCCGAAGGCGCTCGCCGACGAGCTGGCGTGCGTCGCCCAGTGGATCGACCGGTACGGCCACCGCATCCGGGTCATCCACGCCGACGGGTCGCTGGTGCCATCGGGCCCGCCCTTGCCCTCGTTCGAACCGCCGGTACCCTTCCGGAGGTGAACTGGTTCCTGCTCGGGTTCCTCGGCACCGCCGGCGCGGTCATCGTGACGTGCTGCATCGTGGCCCTGTTCATCCGGCACCGCGTCAACCGCCGCCACCGCGTCCACCCCAAGGTGGCCACCCCGGCGCCGCTCACGTGGCTGGCCGACCCCCGGGCCGCAGCCCGGCTCCACCGCCGCCTCGCCAAGGTCGGCCACACCGCCGGCGACGTCGCCGACGACCACCGCCTCCCGCAGAAGCGCCTCCGCAGGACCGTCGACCAGCCCGAGATGGTCACCCTGGCCGAGGAGCTCCGGCAGCAGGCCGTCCACCTCGACGTCCAGGTCGCCCGCACGGCGTCGCTCCCCACCGCGGTCCGGCGCCAGCACCTGGCCCAGCTCGCCCGATCGGTGTCGGAGGCCGAGTTCGCCTGCGTGCGGCTGGTCTCGGTGAGCACCCAGACCCGGTCGCACGCCGTGCTCGCCGGATCACCTCGGGCCGAGGGCGCCACCAGCCCGGACATCACCGACGTCGCCGGCCAGGTGCAACGCCTGGCCGATGCCCACCGCATCCTCCAGGAGATCGATCAGCGAGCAGGCCTCGCCCCCGCCACGGCGCCGCTCGACGCCACCCAGGTGGCCCCCACCCCGACCGCGTGGCCGTCGGCCCGGTAGGGTCCGCCGCCATGGTCCACGCCTTCCTGCTGATCAAGGCCGAACCGGCCCGGGTGGCGGCGCTGGCCGACGCCATGGCCGACGTCGACGGCATCGCCGAGGTGTACTCGGTGGCGGGCGAGGTCGACCTGGTCGCCATCGTGCGCGTGCCGCACCACGACGACCTCGCCGACGTGGTCACGCGCCACGTGGCCGCCCTCCCCGGCATCGTCGAGACCCGCACGATGATCGCCTTCCAGGCGTTCTCCACGCGCGACCTCGACGCCCTCTGGGACCTCGGCGAGTAGCGCCCCGCCCGGATCGCCTCAGGCGGACTCGGCCGCCTTGGCGGCCTGCGACTCCACCACGAGGCGCTCCAGAGCAGCAGCGGCCCGGCCTTCGGCCAGCGAGGCGCGGGCAGCCTCCACGCCGTCGGCCCAGCTGTCGACCACACCCGCGGCCAGCAGGCCGGCCGCCGCGTTGAGGGCCACGATGTCGGCCCCGGGTCCCGGCGTGCCGTCGAGGATCAGGCGAGCCAGCCGGGCGTTGGTGGCCGGGTCGTCGCCGCGGAGCGCATCGAGCGTGGTGCGGGCGATGCCGTAGTCAGCGGCGTCGATGTCGTAGGTGCGGACCTCGCCGTCGATCAGCTCGTGCACCGTGGACGTGGTGGTGGTGGTCAGCTCGTCGAGGCCGTCGTGGCCGTAGACCACCAGGGCGCGCTCGGATCCGTTGGCGGCCAGCACCTGGACCATGCGCTCGGCCATGGCGCCGTCCGCCACCCCGGTGACCTGGCGCCGGACGCGCGCCGGGTTGGCGAGCGGGCCCAGGAAGTTGAACACGGTGGGCACGCCGAGCTCCTTGCGGGTGGGCCCGGCGTGGCGCATGGCCCCGTGGTAGCGGGGGGCGAAGCAGAAGCCCATCCCCGCGTCGCGCACGCAGCGGGCCACCCCGTCGGGCCCGAGGTCGAACGCCACGCCCAGGGCTTCGAGCACATCGGCCGTGCCGCTGGACGACGACGCCGCCCGGTTGCCGTGCTTGCACACCCGGCCACCGGCACCGACCACGGTGAGGGCGGCCAGGGTGGACACGTTGATGCTGTGCGAGCGGTCGCCGCCGGTGCCGACCAGGTCGATCACGCCGTCGGGGTCCTCGAGCTCCACCCGCACGGCCCGGTCGAGCATGGCGTTCACCAGCCCGATCAGCTCATCGGTGGTCTCGCCCTTCATGCGCAGGGCCACGATGAACCCGGCGATCTGGACCGGCGTGGCGTTGCCGTCGAGGATCTCGCCCATGGCGGCGCCGGCGGTGGCCCGGTCCAGGTCGTGGCGCTGGGTCAGCGACCCCAGCACTGCCGACCATCCGCCCACGTCGTCCCACGTCCTCGCAGTCATGGCCGACAGCATGGCAGGTGCCCACCGCCCACCCGCCACCCCTTCGGGTCACCAGCGGTTGCCCAGCAACCATCGCGGACCCGAAGCGGCACCGGCCCGTGGCGTGGATCGTCAGGATGTTGTCATTGCCGCCAGGGGCGGGGCGGTTCACACTGGGTCCGTGAGCGAACCCCGCACCATCGTCCTGGTCGTGTTCGACCGGCTCCAGCTGCGGGACCTGGCCGGTCCGCTGGAGGTCTTCGCCACCGCCGACGAGATCGCCGGCGGGGACGCCTACCGGATCCTGGTCGCCAGCCCCGACGGCGGCCGCGTGCGGACCACGAGCGGGGTTGAGCTGGGTGTCGACGTGGCCATGGCCGACGCGCCCCCGGCCTTCGACACGCTGGTCGCCGTCGGTGGCCGCGGCACCCGACGACTCCTCGAGGACGAGCCGTTCCTCGCGTCGCTGCGCGACCTCGCCGGGCGGGCGCGGCGGATCACCTCGGTGTGCAGCGGCTCCTTCCTGCTGGCCGCGGCCGGGCTGCTCGACGGCTTCGCCGCCACCACCCACTGGGGCTCGTGCGAGCTGCTCGCCCAGGGCTGGCCCGACATCGAGGTCCGCCCGGATCAGATCTACGTGCACGACCGGGACCGCTGGACCTCGGCGGGGATCACCGCCGGCATCGACCTGGCGCTCGCGCTGGTGGAGGCGGATCACGGCCCCGAGCTGGCCCCCCAAGTGGCGGCCTGGCTGGTGGTCTTCGCCCCCCGACCGCGAGGCCAGGCCCAGTTCAGCGCCCCGCTCCAGGCCCAAGCCCCCCGCAACCCCGTCATCGCCGAGGTCCAGCGCTGGCTCCCCGACCACCTGGCCGAGGACCTCACCGTGGAGCGCCTGGCCGAGCGGGCCGGGATGAGCGCCCGCACGTTCGCCCGCACGTTCCGCTCCGAGACCGGCACCACCCCCGCCGCCCACGTGGAGGAGCTACGGGTCGAAGCCGCCCGCCGCCTGCTCGAGACCACCGACCAGACGGTGGCCGCCGTGGCCCGCAACGTGGGGCTCAAGCACGCCGAGACCCTCCACCGCGCCTTCGCCCGCCGCGTCGGCACCACCCCCGACCGCTACCGCCAGCACTTCGCCCGCACCCCCGCCTGACCCACCCATCCCCTTCCGGGTCACGGACGCCCCACCACGGGCACCCGTGACCCACAACCCCATCGACCGGACCGCAGGAGGTTCCCCCGTGCAGATCGCCATCGGCCTCTACCCCGAGTTCACCGCGCTCGACGCCATCGGGCCCTACCAGGTGCTGACCCAGGTGCCCGGCGTCGAGGTGGTGCTGTGCGCCGCCGAGCCGGGACGGCTCTCCGACGACAACGGCCTGCTCCACCTCGACATCGAGCACGTCTTCGCCGAGGTCGCCCGCCCCGATGTCCTGCTGGTCCCCGGCGGGTTCATCACCCGCAAGCTCGCCCGCGACCGGGATCCGATCGTGGACTGGATCGCCGGCGCCCACCCGCACACCACCTACACGACCTCGGTGTGCACGGGCGCCCTGCTGCTCGGCGCCGCCGGCGTGCTCGACGGGCTCGACGCCACCACCCACTGGTTCGCCTACGACGAGCTGGCCACCTACGGGGCGAAGCCCACCGAGCAGCGCGTCGTGCAGCAGGGCAAGGTGTGGACCGCCGCCGGGGTGTCCGCCGGCATCGACCTGGCGCTGACCCTGGTCGGCGAGGTGTGGGGCCCGGAGGTGTCGCAGGCCATCCAGCTCGGCATCGAGTACGACCCCCAGCCGCCCTACGACAGCGGCGCTCCCAGCAAGGCCGACCCCGACGTGCTGGCCCTGGTCCGGGCCATCAGCGAGCAGAAGGAAGCAGCCGCCCGCGCCAGCTGACCGGTCACGCCGACGGCGGACGTCCGGCGATGCGGATGCCCCCGGTGGCGGGGCGGAGGTCGAGCAGGTTCCAGTCCGGGCCCGCCGCCCGGAGGGCGGCGCGGAGCGCAGCGGACCCGCTCGGCCCGGCCAGCACCGTCAGCGAACCGCCATCGCCGCCGGCACCGTTCACCTTCCAGCCGACCGCGCCGACGCGACGGGCGGCATCGATCGCCACCTGGTGGGCCTCCCCCACCAGGCCGGGGTGCAGCGCCCGCTGGGCCTCAGTGGACGCCACCAGGACCTCGCCCCACTGGTCCAGCGAGCCGTCGGCGAGGGCCGCGGCGGCGTCCCCGGCCAGGGCCGACAGGCGGGACAGCGCCGTGCGGGCCCGGTCGTGCTCGATGGTGCTGCAGCCCACGACGGCGTTGATGACCTCGGCGTGGACGAGCGAGGAGTCGTGCGGCCCGAAGACCACGGTGATCAGCCGCTGGTCGAGCTCCTCGAGCGTGCGATCGCTGAGCGGGATCGGCTCGTGGCGCACGTCGGGGTACGGGCCGATGGCCAGCAGCCCGCAGCCGCCCATCGCCGCCGCCCACTGGTCCTGCACCCCTGCTTGGCGGCCGACCCGCTCGGTCTCCACCTGGTGGGCGAGGTGGGCCACCTCGTGCGGGAGCAGCGAACCGCCGGCGAGGGCGGCGTCGACCGCCGCGATCACCGCCACCACCACCGAGGCCGACGTGCCGAGCGACGCGCCCGGGGGCACCTCGGACCGGACCGTCACCGACACGGTCACGTCGTCGGCCAGCGCGACGCGTTCCAGGACGATGCCGATGGCGTGCTCCACCAGCGGATGGCCTCCCGTGGTGGGTGCCGCCCACCCGGCGGGTCCGGGACCGATCCCGTAGGCCGGCGTCCCGGTGGACGGCAGCGCCACGATCGCCGGCCATCGACCACCCTCGGTGATCAGCGACCGGACCGGCGCCGTCAGCTCCACCTCGACCTCGACGCCCGGGCCGACCGCGAGGTGGCACACCCGGCCCGGCGAGCCGAACCAGGTGTCGGTCCAACCACCGACGTCGGCCACGCGCACCGGTGCCGTGACCACCACCCCCGGGCCGGGCCCGGGTCCCACACCGCTCACGGTCCGGCGCTCCCCGCCCGCCCAGCCCGCCACGCCCCGATGCGGCGCCAGACCCGGCGGACGAACCGGAACAGGATCCAGGTGACCGCCACGGACGTGATGGCGAACACGGTGGCGACGATGCCGGCGACGACCGGGAAGGCCAGGGCGAGCGCGACCATCCCCGCCACCACACCGTCCTCGGCGAACGACAGCGCGATGTTGCTGGCCGGTTCCGGCGACGCGTTCACCATCGCCCGCGTGCTCGCCTTGGCGCCGTGGGCGGTGAGGGAGAACCCGCCACCGAGCAGGGCGGCCACCACCTCGGGGTCGCCGCCCTCCTTGGCGAACATCGCGCCCAGCAGGCCGCCCCCGACGGGCCGGACGACGGTGTGCACCGAGTCCCACAGGGAGTCCGCCCACGGGACCTTGTCCACCACGAACTCCACCACGTAGAGCACCGCCGCGGCCACGAGCACCCAGGTGTGCTGGAGGTCCGGGGGCACGTCCGCCCAGCCCAGCCGCCCGGCCAGCCCGAGCAGGAGCACGGTGCCGTAGAGGTTCAGCCCGGAGGCCCACCCCGAGGCGACGATCGTCCCAATCGGCACGGCACGAGCTTGCCATGTCCGTCCTGCGCCGGCCCGCGATGGCGCAAAGGGGCTGCACCATCATGAGAAGCACCCGTTGACCATCGAAGATGGAGTTCGAGACCGAGCGACGCCGGGATCTGGCCCGGTTCCGGGAAGAGGACGAGCAGGAGCGGGTCGCTGCTCAGCGGCAGCTGATCTTCGTGATCGTGGCCGCGTTCCTCGCGCTGGCGACCACGGTCATCCTCACCTGACGGGAGGACCGGCCTGCGTCAGTCCCACCAGAGGTCGTGCGCGAGGACACCTCGGGCGATGAGGCCGAGCTGGACCTGGCTGGTGCCCTCGACGATGGTGAGCTGCTTGGCGTCGCGGTAGTACAGCTCGGTCATGTGGTCCTTCATGTAGCCGGCCGCACCGAGCATCTGGAGCGACAGGTTCGACGCCTTCACCGCGACCTCGGTCGCGTAGTACTTGCACATCGAGAGGTAGGGCACGTCCTCCTTCTGGAAGCGGCCCGCGTCAGCCATCGCCGCGGCGCGGTAGGTCAGGAGGCGGGCGGCCTCGATCTCGGTGGCCAGCTTGGCGATCTCCCACTGGATGCCCTGCATGTCGGCGATGGTCTTGCGGAACGCGGCCCGCTCCTTCACGTACTCGGTGGCGTACATGAGGGCGCCCTCGGCGAGCCCGATGCCGCGGGCGGCGACGATGGGACGCATCGAGTTGAGGCCCTGCATGGCGAGCTGGAAGCCGCCGATCTCGCCGATGACGTTCTCGGCCGGGACCCGCACGTTCGAAAGCAGGAGCTCGCCGGTGTCGACGCCGCGCACGCCCATCTTGCGGTCGGTGGAGCCGACCTCGACCCCGTCCCAGCCCCGCTCGACGATGAACGCGGAGATGGAGTTGTGGTCGCGGGCGGTGACGTCATCGGAGGTCTTGGCGAAGACCGTGTACCAGTCGGCCTGGACGACACCGGAGATCCAGCACTTGGTGCCGTTGAGCACCCACTCGTCGCCGTCCTGGACGGCCTTGGTGCGCATGCCCATGACGTCGGAGCCCGCCTGGGGCTCGCTGAGGCAGAACGCCGCCCGCTTGGAGCCGTCGGCGATGGGAGCGATGTACTTCTGGTTCTGCTCGGCGGAGCCCGCGATCATGACGGGGCCGGTGGGCAGGCGGGTGAGCAGCAGCATCAGCGCGGCCGTGTTGGAGTACTTCGCCACCTCTTCGATGGCGATGGTCAGGCCGAGGATGCCGGCGCCGGAGCCGCCGAGCTCCTCGGGGATGCACAACCCGAGGACGCCGGCGTCGCGGAACACCTCGAAGAGGTCCTGCGGGTACTCGCCCGACTCGTCGATCTCCCGGGCCCGCGGCTTGACCTTGTCCTGGGCGATGCGGCGCACCGTCTCCTGCAGGGCGGCCAGTTCCTCTGAGAGCTCGAAGTCCATGGCCGGACGGTACCGGACCCCTCCCCTGCGCCGACGATTCGGACAGGCCGGTGATGGAGCGACGTGCGGGTCAGAGGGTGCGGAGCATGGCGACCTGGCGCAGCCGCGGGTCGAGCTCGTAGGGGATGGCGGCGCCGGTGGGGGCGAAGCCCTCGTTGAGCCAGAACGCCTTGGCGAACTCGTTGCGCTCGACGACCCACATGCGCAGGGCGTCGGCGCCGATGGTCCGGGCCCAGTCCGCGACGGCGGCCAGCAGGGCGGTGGCGACGCCGACGTCCCGGTGGCCGGGGGCGGACCAGAGACCCACCAGGTTCACGATGCCGGTCTCGTTGGCGTAGGCGCCGATGAGGCCGACCGGCTCGCCGTCGGTGGGGGCGCCGTCGCCGTCGGCCAGCTCGGCGAAGAACGTGGCCTGGAGGGCGCCGGAGGCGTTGGCGATGGCCGCCTCGACCCAGTGGTCCTCGCCGCGGGCTTCGGCCCGGGCGAGGGTGGTGGTGGCGTCGCCAGGGGCGTCGGCCAGGGCGGCCAGCCGGATCGAGCGCAGCCGAGGTCCCTCGTCGGCGCGGATGCGGCGGACCACGAACACGGTCAGGCCGTGCGCCGGCGCTGGCGGATGATCCGGCGGCGCTCCCGCTCGGTGCAGCCGCCCCAGACGCCTTCCTTCTCCCGCCGGGTCAGCGCGTACTCGAGGCACGCCCCCTGCACCGGGCACACCGCGCAGACCGCCTTGGCCACGTCGGCCTCCTCGTCGGTCTCGGGATAGAAGGCCTGCGGGTCGAGCCCGTGGCAGGCCGCCTTCGTTCGCCAGGACAGGTTCATGGTTGGAGGGTCGCTCCCTCGACGGGCTGGGATCAGATGACGACGCGGCCCTGCTGGACCGCACCAGGTTTCGCAGCGGGGAGGCCGCTCCGGGGGAGTAGCCCGAAGCAGGGGACCCGCACGAAGGGCCGAGTATGGTCGCCCGCCTCCCGGGGTGTCCACACCGCTGAGCAGGTTTCGCACGGGCGCAACACGGGTTGGGGTCAGCTTGCGGCGATTCCCGACACGTTCCCGTCAGGATCGCCGATCTCCCGCTCCCCACGGGCCTGAGATGCACGGAGGAGCGGTCGGGAACGCTGATGATGATGGACGCGGTGCGACGTCGATGGACGTGACCGGACGGCCGCTGGTCACCTGGCACGTCACTGGCCCGGTGACGGGGGCCTCACCGTAGGATCGGACGTCATGCGCACCGCTCTCGCCGTTGGCGTCTCCTCATGACCGGCACCCCGTGGTTCGATCGGGCCGAGTCCCTCCGCCGCCTGGGCGACGACCCCTTCGATGTCCTCGTGGTCGGCGGCGGCATCACCGGTGTCGGTGCCGCGCTCGATGCCGCCTCCCGGGGGCTGCGCACGGCGCTCATCGAGCGGGATGACTTCGCGTCGGGCACCTCGTCGAAGTCGTCGAAGCTGGCGCACGGCGGCCTGCGCTACTTGCAGCAGGGCGAGATCCGCCTGGTGTACGAGGCCCTGGCCGAGCGGCAGCGGCTCCGCGCCAACGCCCCGCACCTCGTGAAGCTCCTCCCCTTCCTGCTCCCCGTGTTCAGCGGCTCCGGCGGCGTCATCAACAAGAAGCTGGCCCGGGCCCTCGGCCTGTCGATGTGGATGTACGACCTCACCGGCGGTGCCCGCATCGGCAAGTTCCACGAGCGCCTGTCCGCAGAGGAGGCGCTGGCCCACATGCCGACGCTGCCGAAGGACAAGATCGCCTCGTCGTACCTGTACTACGACGCCACGGTCGACGATGCCCGCCTGAGCCTCACCGTGGCCCGCACGGCCGCCATCGAGTTCGGCGCGGTGGCGGTGAACGGCACGGCGCTGACCGGCATCACCAAGGACGCGCAGGGCCGCGTGTCGGGGGCGACGGTGGCGGCCGACGGCCAGGAGATCGCCGTGCGCTGCCAGGCCATCGTCAATGCGGCCGGCGTGTGGTCCGACGAGGTCCGCACTCTCGACGAGGGCACCAACCCGGATTCGATCCGGCCGGCCAAGGGAATCCACATCACGGTCCCGTGGTCCAAGATCCGCAACGACATCGCCGTGGTGGTCCCCGTCCCGAAGGACAAGCGGGCGGTTTTCGTGGTGCCGTGGGGCGAGCTCACCTACATCGGCACCACCGACACGGATTACGACGGGCCGCACGACGACCCGCCGGTCACCCGCGAGGACGTCGACTACCTGTTGGGCGCGATGCAGTTCACCGGCATCACCGACAAGGACGTGGTGGGGACCTGGGCCGGCCTGCGCCCGCTCGTGAAGAGCGCGTCGTCCGGCCGCACCGCGGATCTCTCCCGCCGCCACAGGGTGGTGGCCTCCCCCAGCGGCGTGGTCTCGGTGACGGGCGGCAAGCTCACCACCTACCGGGAGATGTCGGCCGACACCATCGACGAGGTGGTCCAGGTCCTCGGCTCCCGCGTGAGCGGCGTCGCGCGCGGGTCGCGCACCAAGAAGCTGCGGCTGCGGGGTGCGGAGGGCTACGACTCGCTGGCGGAGTCCACCGATCCGCTCACCGAGCACCTGGCCAACCGGTACGGCGGCGAGGCCCGCACCGTGCTGGCGCTGGCCGAGGCCGATCCCGAGCTGCGCGAGCCGATGGTGGCCGGGCTCCCGTACATCAAGGCCGAGGCCGTGTACGCCGTCCGCCACGAGATGGCCCGCTCCGTCGACGACGTGCTCAGCCGCCGAACCCGCGCCCGGCTCCTGGCCCGGGATGCGTCGGCGGCGGCTGCCGCTGACGTGGCCGCGCTCATCGGTCCCGTGCTCGGACTGTCGGAGTCCGAGGCGGACGCCCAGGCGGCCAGCTACCGGGCTGCGGTCGAGCTCGAGCGCACCACCGCCGAGCTGCCCGAGACGGCGCTCGACGCCAGCCTCGGCGCCTGACCACCCGTCCGGGGGAGGTTTCCCTCGACGGATCAGACGAGCGGCGCGATGATCGCCGCACGTACCAGCAGACCAGTGGGAGGGTCCTGATGGGTTACGTGCAGATCATCGAGCTGCAGACAAGCCGCTACGACGAGGTCGAGGCGCTCCACGAGGAGTGGCTCGCCGCCACCGACGGGTCGCGGACGACCATCAGCGAGCTGGTGCTCCAGGACCGCGAGCAGCCCGGCCGCTACCTGGTGGTCGTGGAGTTCGCCAGCGCGGAGGACGCGGCGGTCAACAACGACCTGCCGGCCACGGCGTCGTTCGCCGAGCGCCTCCAGCCGCTGCTCGACGGGCCGCCCGTGTTCTCCAACCTGGACGTCGTGCGGGTCGACCGCACCTGAGACCGCCGCCCGCACCCCGCGGGCGTTCACGAAAGGGGTCTGCGATGGCCCGAATGGTTGCCGACTGCCGGGACTTCCCGAGCGAGAGCGGCTGCACGCTCACGATCGCGGGCGAGGAGGACGAGGTCGTGGCGGCGGCCGCGGTCCACGCCGTCACCGTCCACGGCCACGACGACTCGCCGGAGCTGCGCGACCAGCTCCGAAGCTCGCTCAAACCCGAGTAGCGACCCGCCTCACCGGTCGTTCTGCGGACGGTTGTAGTACTCGGTGGAGGCGACCAGCCCGATGCCGACGTCGACCTCGGTCTTGCCGGCCGCCAGCTTCGTGACCCAGTTGTTGGCCTCCGCCGTGGACGGCTCGCGCCGCAGGAACCGCAGGTAGATGTCGCCCACGATCTTGCGCTTGCCCTCCGGCTCGGCCATGAACCGGGTCGCCACGTTCGTCCGCGACTTCCCTGCGGCCAGCTGGCCCGTCCAGTACGCCAGGCCCGACGAGTCCACGTTGCGGCGGAACACGTCTCGGAACATCTGCTTCACGTACGCGTCGTTCGTCCCACCGGTCTTGGCGTAGTACTCGGCCGACGCCAGCAAGGCGATGCGGATGTCCTGGGTCGACACCGTCTTGGCCTTCAGCTTGTTCGCCCAGTTGGTGAGCTCGGTGCTGGTGCCGTGCCGGCCCAGGTACAGGACGTACGCCCGATCGGACACCTTCCGCAGCGACTCGGGCTGGGTCAGGTACGACGCCGCCATCGTCGAGCGGGCCGTCCCGTTGTTCAGCTTGTTCACCCAGTACGTGAACCCGCCCGACTCCGGCGCCCGTCCGAGCGCATCGAAGTACAGGTGGCACACGAACCGCTGGTTCCCGGTGGAGCCCGGCGGGCATCCCTGGAGCAGGTGGTTGGCCTTCACCGTCCCGACCCCGGTCGCGTCGGCGATGGTCGTGTGCT
Organism: uncultured Acidimicrobiales bacterium; assembly: GCA_937926025.1. GTDB lineage: Bacteria > Actinomycetota > Acidimicrobiia > Acidimicrobiales > Iamiaceae > Aquihabitans. The sequence goes on along the minus strand of CALANQ010000300.1, from coordinate 798 downwards.
TCGGCGCCGAGAGCGTCACGTTGAACGCCTTGTCGGGCTCGTCGGACTGGTTCCCGACGACCGACACCGTGAACGTCGCCGTCGTGGAGCCGGCCGGGATCGTCACATCCCCCGAGGCGGCGAGGTAGTCCTCCACCGCCACCGCCTTGCCGTTGGACGTCGCCCAGTGGACCGACACGGGCCGGGTCTGCGGAACGGAGAGCCGGACCGTGAAGGTCATCGGCGCCGTCCCCGACCCTGGCCGCACCAGCGACGCATCCTCCACCGACACCGACGGCAGCGGGCAGACGCTGGATCGAGCGGTGGGCGTTCCGACCGCGACGTTGCCGAAGGCCTGGTTGTTGCCGCGGAACGGGTCGACGACACCGACGAGCCCTTCCACGGAGGCCGACGGGGAGAAGAACGCCGGGACCTGGACCACGTTGTCGTCTCCGAGGTCGAACGGGTACTCCTTCCGCACGATGTCGCCCCTCGCGCACACCGTGACCGAGGCTCCGGGGGCGAGGGTGCCGATGGACCACGTGCCGCTCGAGATCGTCCCCTGCGACGGGGCGTCGAGCCAGCCCTCGTCGTTGGCCGACATGGGACCACCCCCGGCGCCGATGGGGACGGCCAGGCCGGTCACCGAGGCCGGCCCGTTGTTCTTGACGGTGATGAGCGTGGCCACGTCGTCGCCGATGGCGGCCACGCTCTGGGCGTCGACGGCGGTGACCTGCAGGTCCGAGTAGGGCAGGCAGGCGGAGAACTGGCTGGTGCCGTTGCCGGCCACCGTCGAGGTGGCGGTGATGACCGAGCCGA
>CALANQ010000299.1 GCA_937926025.1 uncultured Acidimicrobiales bacterium | reverse complement strand
TCGGCCGCCGGGCGCTCCCCCCACCCCTGCCGACCACCTGGTCGACAGCCCGACGAAACGAGGGCCATCGTGCACCTGTCCCGACGTCGGGCGGCCATCGCCGCCTGCATCACCGGTCTGCTCACCCTCGGAGCGCTGGCCCCACCGGCCGGCGCCCGAGCCGCCCAGGATCCACCGGCCAAGCCGGATCGGTCGCAGCTCACCGGCACGAAGCTCGACGCCTCGGGACGCCAGGTCGTCGCCAAGTCGCGCACCAGCCGGCTGGCCGAGTCCGACCCGGACCTGCTGGCCCGCACCGACGCCACGCCGGTGCCGGTGGTCGTGAAGTACGACTACGACTCCATCGCCACCTACCGCGGTGAGCCCGGCGGCGCTCCGGCCACGTCGCCGTCCGCCACCGGCCGCCCCCTCACCCAGGGCGACGCCACCACCGGGTCCTACGCCCGCCAGGTGGCCACCAAGGAGCGGGCTATCAACGCCGCGGTGAAGCGGGCCGTGCCCGCGGCCCGCCTCGGCACCAGCCTGCGCGTCGTCTACGGCGGCGTCGCCATGGTGGTGCCCGCCAACCAGGCCAAGCAGCTGCTGTCCGTGCCCGGCGTCGTCGCCGTGCAGGAGGACGCTCTCAACAGGAAGCTCACCGACTCCAGCCCCGAGTTCGTCGACGCCCCGCCCGTGTGGCAGACGCTCGGCGGCCAGTCCACCGCTGGTGCCGGCGTCCTGTTCGCCGACCTGGACTCGGGCGTGTGGCCCGAGCACCCGTCGTTCGACGGCAACCCCGACCTCCCGGCCGCACCCGAGCGGCCCGGCGGCGGTGCCATCGACTGCAACTTCGGTGACAACCCGCTGACGGCCGAGGACGACCCGTTCGAGTGCAACAACAAGCTCGTCGGCGGCTACGGCTTCCTGGAGACCTACAACTCGGTCCAGGACCCGGAGACCTTCGGCGACACCGCACGCGACAGCGACGGCCACGGCACCCACACCACCTCCACGGCGGCCGGCGGCATCGTCGAGCACGCCGACCCACTGGGCGTCGACCGAGGCACCATCTCCGGCCTCGCCCCCGGGGCGGCGGTCGTCGAGTACAAGGTCTGCGGCCTGCAGGGCTGCTTCTCCAGCGACTCCGCCGACGCCGTCGGCCAGTCCATCCTCGACGGCGCCGACGTCATCAACTTCTCCATCAGCGGCGGCGTCGACCCGTTGACCGACCCCGTCGAGCTGGCGTTCCTCGACGCCTACGACGCCGGCGTGTTCGTCGCCTCGTCCGCCGGCAACGACGGCCCCGGCGCCTCCACCGCCAACCACCTGTCGCCGTGGGTCACCTCGGTCGCCGCCTCCACCCAGAGCCGGGCGTTCGAGTCCACGCTGTCGCTCACCGGCGACGACGACGCCACCCTCGAGCTGTCCGGCGCCTCCATCACCGACGGCGTCGACACCGACACCCCGGTGGTCCTGGCCCAGGACGTGGCCGGCTATGGCGCCGAGCTCTGCGACGAGGAGCCCCCGGCCCCCGACACGTTCGACGGGATGATCGTGGCCTGCGAGCGCGGCGGCAACGGCCGCATCGAGAAGGGCTACAACCTCCACCTCGGCGGGGCCGAGGGCATGATCCTCTACAACCCGACGCTGGCCGACACCGAGACCGACAACCACTGGGTCCCGGCCGTGCACCTGGCCGACGGCACCGACTTCCTGGCCTTCGTGGCCGCCCACGGCCCCGTCACCGCCACGTTCACCCCCGGTGCGAAGACCACCGGCACGGGTGACGTGATGGCGGCGTTCTCGTCGCGCGGCCCCGCCGGGCAGGTCATCAAGCCCGACATCACCGCCCCTGGCGTGCAGATCCTCGCCGGCAACACCCCGGTGCTCGACGAGCCCGGCCTCGGCCCCGAAGGCGAGTACTTCATGGCCATCGCCGGCACGTCCATGTCCGGGCCCCACGTCGCCGGCGCCGGCCTCCTGCTGAAGGCCGCGCACCCCGACTGGACGCCCGGCCAGATCAAGTCCGCCCTGATGACCACCGCCACCACGGCCGTGGTCAAGGAGGACGAGTCGACCCCCGCCGACCCGTTCGACATGGGCGCCGGCCGCATCGACATCGCCAAGGCGTCGAACCCCGGCCTGACCCTCGATGAGGACGCCGAGGACTTCTTCGACCTCACGGGCACGGTCAACGCGATCGACCTCAACATCCCGTCGATCAACGCCCCGGTCATGCCCGGGCGGGAGACCACGGTGCGGACCTTCACCAACGTGGGCGGCGGCACCGCCACCTACCGGGTGGCGGCGACTGCCCCCGACGGCAGCACCATCACCGCATCGCCCAGCAGCTTCACCATCGCTGCGGGTCAGAGCAAGGACGTGACGTTCACCATCACCACCGCAGGGCACCTGGGCGAGCAGCAGTTCGGCCAGATCGACCTGGTGGCGCCGAACCGCACCCCGCTGCACCTGCCGGTCGCGTGGATCCCCACCCAGGGCGCCATCACCGCCACCAGCAACTGCGGCCAGGCCACCCTCGCCTACGGCGCCTCCACCTCCTGCGACGTGACGGTGCAGAACGCCTCGTTCGCCGACACCACCGCCCACGTGGCGGCGTCGGTCAACGACAAGCTCCAGATCACCGGCAGCAACGGCGACAGCAACGGCGTCGAAGCCGCTGGTGACGCCGAGCTCGCCGGCCGCCAGCCCGGCGTGCCGGCCCTGTCTCCCCAGGACGGGTTCGAGGGCTACGTGGAGCTGGCGAACGACATCCCCGCCGACCCCATCGGCGACGAGGAGTTCATCCAGTACACCGGCTTCGGCTCGTTCGTCTACAACGGCCAGTCGTACAGCGAGATCAACGTGAACTCGAACGGCTACCTGGTCGTCGGGCCCGCCACGTCGGCCGACGACGTGTGCTGCCCGCCGCAGGAGTCGCCCGACGCGGCCCCGCCGAACAACGTCATCGCGCCGTACTGGTCGGACCTCGCCGGCGACACCGGCACCCCGGCCGGCGAAGCGCCGCTCGGCGTCTACGCCGCGCTCTTCAGCGACGACGACACGGGCGATGCCTGGCTGGTGATCGAGACCCGCCTCACCGACTGCTGCGACGGCGACTCCAGCCACGGCGACACCAAGGTGGCGCAGGTGTGGCTGGGCCTGAACGGCACGCAGGACATCACCATCGACTACGACCCCGCCAACATCCCCAACTCGAGCGGCGTGGAGCAGGCCCCCGGAGACCCGCTGGCCACCGTCGGCGTCCAGAACGAGCTGGGCGACGGCGACGGCTGGGACCCGGAGGCCGACCCGCTCCCCACGGACTTCTTCGTGGAGAGCAGCGATCCCATCCCCGGTGACAGCTACACCCTCAACCTGACGGTGAAGGGCAAGGCGCAAGGTGCGGGCGTCGTCCACTCCGAGATCACGTCGCCCGACGTGCACGGCACCACGGTGGTGGAGTCCGCCATCGCGGTCGGGGCCCCGCCGGTCACCGGGCTGGACGCCTTCATCACCCGGTCCTACGAGGACTTCCTCGGCCGCAAGCCCACGGCGACGGAGCTGGCGAAGAACCGCACGGCCCTGAGCAACGGCTCGTTGTCCCGCCGGAAGTTCACGCTGGGGCTGGCCACGTCGAACGAGTACCTCGGCCACGAGGTCGACACCCGCTACGAGCAGATCCTCGGTCGGGCCCCCGATCCCTCGGGCCGCACCTACTGGATCGGCAAGCTGCGGACCGGCCTGAGCGAGACCGGTCTGGTGAACTCGATCACCGCGTCGAACGAGTTCTACAACAAGGCCGGCGCCACCCCCTCGGGCTTCATCACCCGGGCCCACCAGGTGCTGCTGGACCGGTCGCCCACCGCGACCGAGGTCACCAACTACACGGCCTACCTCGCCAACGGCGGGCGCCGCGACAGCGTGGCCAACAGCATCTACCAGTCCGAGGAGAGCCGCCTCCTCCGGGTGACGGCGCTGTACCAGCACTTCCTGCACCGGAACCCGGACCCCAGCGGCCGCGCCTACTGGGCCAACGTCATCAAGACGAAGGGCGACATCGCCCTGGCCCTGGAGCTGGCCAGCAGCAACGAGTACTTCAACCGGACCCGGTAGGGACCACCGGCGGATCGCAGACGCAGGAGCCCACCCCCGCTCAGGGGGTGGGCTTCATGCGTTCGAGCATGGCGGCCATCTGCTGGTGGACCAGGTTGACGGCCTGGAGCGGGCGGATCATCACCCGGAACTCGATGATCTTCCCGTCGGCGTCGCAGCGGATGATGTCGACGCCGTTCACGTACTTGCCCTCCACCGTGGTCTCGAACTCCAGGACCGCGGTGTCGTCGGCCAGCACCTGCTTGGTGTAGCGGAACCCGCCCGAACCGCTGCCGACGTCGCCGCCCTCGGGGCGCTCCCCGGGCAGGGTCTGGCCGGCGGCCAGCAGGTAGAGCTTGGTGATCTCCTTGCCCTCCTGGGGCGTGTAGACGATCGGCGAGTAGAAGACGACGTCGTCGTGGAGCAGGTCGTCGAGGCCGTTCGGGGCCTTCCCCCGCAGGAACTCGTGCCACTGCTCGATGGTCTGCTCGATGATCACAGCTGCTCCTCAGGTCGTTCGACCCGGACCGTAGCGGCGGAGCGACCGCGATCGTTCGGGGGCCTGTGGTCGGCTCAGGAGCGGTCGCGCTCGGGGACCCACTCCGACGGCGACGACCACAGGGCGGGGCCGGTGGCGCGGGGCGGGTCCTGGTAGCCGCCGATGACGGCCTCGGCGGTGGCAGCGGCCAGCCGGGTGCTCTCGGCCTGCGACGGCTCGGTGACCAGCCGCTCGAACAGGGCCCGGCCCAGCTGCGACGGGTTGTCGGCCAGCTCGGCGCCGTACATGACCAGGTTGGCCGACCGCGGGAACGGCGCCTCCCGGCGCACGATGATGTGCCCGGTGATGCCCTCCCAGCGGACCTCGACCCGGGTCCCGGTGACGGCCCGCCACTTGTCGGGGCACACGATGGCCAGACCCATCACCGAGATCTCGATGACGGCGGCCTCGGTCCAGACGGGCTTGGAACGGGCATCGAGGCCGCGCCGCTTCGGAACCAGCCACTCCACCGGCGTGGTGGTCACCTGGAACCGCTGCGCGATCCGCTGATGTCCGATCGGACCCATGCGGTGCCTGTCGGCAGGAGGAGCCGGAACCTGACCCGTTCGGGGAACGGACCCCGGCAGTAGGGTCCGACCGATGTCCCGGACCCTCCGAGCGCTCGCCGTCGCCGTCGCCATCGTCGCCGCGGCAGGTGGCCTGTCGGCCTGCGAGCCCGCCGGGCCACGGGTACTGATCTTCGGCGACTCCCTCACCATCGAGGCCAAGGGGTCGGGCGACTGGGCGTCGATCCTGTCGGGGTACTCGGTGGACTGGTCCGGGGTGAAGTACATGACGTCGCCGTGCAACGGCATCGCCGCCGCCAAGAAGATCACCTACGTGCCCGACGTGGTGATCATCAACTACGCCGGCAACAGCGGGTCGTTCCAGGAGAACTGCATGGCCGGCGAGAAGGGCCAGGCGCTGGCCGACCGGTACCGCAAGGACGTCCAGACGCTGATCTCCCGGTACCGCAACGGCACCACGAAGATCGTGGTCATGGGCGCGCCGGCCCGGAAGCAGACGCTCGACCAGTCGAACCTGGTGTTCACGACGCTGCAGTCGCTGGCGGCGGACCCGGCCAACCAGGTCGGCTTCTACGACGGCGGCCGCCTCCTCACCCCGAACCGGCAGGTGCCCACCCGGGCCGCCACCTGCCTGTCGCCCCGGGAGACCGGCAGCCGGTGCGGCACCTCCCAGGACCCGAAGAAGAACTACATCCGCGACGCCCAGCTCGAGCACCTCTGCCCCACGGGCGGCACCATCGGCGGCACGTGCGGGATGTACTCGAGCGGGGCGGTGCGGCTGTCGCTCAACCTGCGCGACGCCATCAAGGTGGCGAAGGTCGCCAAGCGCTGACGCTCCCCCGGTTCACACCGGATCGGGCACGAGGCGCTTCGGGAAGAAGCGCACGAACGCCGCGGAGCGCAGCGCGAGGATCGGGCTGATCACGGCGAGCACCAGCACGTAGATGGCGGCGAAGGGGGCCAACCGGGCATCGAGCCCGGCGCTGGCCGCCAGCGTCACCAAGATGAGCGCGAACTCGCCCCGGGCCGCCACCGAGAAGGCGATGTTGGCGGCGGCCAGCCGGTCGAGCCGGTTGATGCGCGCCGCCCCCACCGCAGCCGCCACCGCCAGCAGCAGCGTGGCCACGATGGCGATCACTGCCGGCCCCAGGACCGACGCGATGTCGCCGGGGTCGATGGACAGGCCGAAGGCGAAGAAGAACAACGCCGCGAACCCGTCGCGCAGCGGCCGGACCAGGCGCTCGACCCGGCTGGCCAGGCTGGTCCCGGCGATCACGAGACCGGCCATGAACGCCCCGATGGCATCGGAGACGCCCAGCTCGTAGGCCACGCCCGCCACCAGGAAGGCGAACCCGATGAACAGCACGACGAGCAGCTCGTCGCTCTTGGCGGTGATGATCTTCTCCACCACCGGCGCACCCCAGTTGGCCACCGCAGCCAGCAGCAGCAGGAACGCCAGCGCCCGGAGGAACAGCAGCGCCCCGTCGGCCATGGACTCGGCCTCGCCCAGCACCGGGGCCAGGGCGGCCAGGTACAGCGCGAGGAACAGGTCCTCGATGACGATGATCCCGAGGATCAGCCGGGTCTCCGGATTGGCCAGGCGGTGGAGCTCCACCAGCACCTTGGTGACGATGGCCGACGACGAGATGCCGGTGATGCCGGCGATGACGAAGGCCTCCTTGGTGCCCCAGCCGAATGCGAAGCCGAGCAGGAGCCCGCCGCCCAGGTTGAGCGCCAGGTACAACCCGGCGGACCAGAGCAGCTTGCGCCCGCCACTGGTGAGGTCCTCCACGGAGAACTCGACGCCCAGGTAGAAGAGCAGGAAGATCAGGCCGAAGGCGGCGAGCAGCTCGAGGTCGTGGGGGTTCTCGAACAGCACCGGTCCCGGCGTGTTGGGGCCGACGAGGATGCCGGCCGCCACGAACAGGGGGATGGTGGGGAGGCCGAAGCGCGCGCCGACCCGAGCGAGCAGGCCGCTCAGCAGGAAGGCGATCCCGAGGACGATCAGTTCCCGTCCCATCACGACCCCCGTTCCAGGTAGCGCTCCAGGGCCGGGCGGCCCTCGGGCGGCGTCACGATGACCAGCTCGTCGCCGACCTCGATGCGCTGCGTCGGGTCGGTCACCAGGATCGGGAGGGAGCCCCGCAGGATGGCGACGACGGTGACGCCGGTGCGCTGGCGCAGAGCCAGGTCCTGGATCGACAGCCCGGCCGCCCACGCCCCTTCCGGCACGGTGACCCAGTCGAACTCGATGCCGCCGAGCACGCCGTCGACCCGTTCGAACAGGCCGGGCGCCATCCGGAAGTGGCCGGAGGCGAGGGCACCGAGGGCTCGGGCCTGGTTGGCGGGCAGGTCGACGGACGTGCCGTCGTGGTGGACCTCGAGGTTGCCGTCCTTCTGGCGGATCACCGTGACGGGCCGGCCGTCGTGGTCGACGAGGTCCAGGCGTTGGCCCACGCCGGGGAGCCGCTGGGGCTCCGGCGGAACGGGGTGGTCGGCGCTCATGGGAGACCTCCTGCCTCGACGAAGACGGCGATGGCGACGACGGCGCTGATGGCGCCGGCGGTGCAGACCGCGATCATCGCCCATTCCGGGACGGCGAGCGCCCGAGCGCGGGCTCGCACGGCCGCGTCGTCGATGTCGTCGGCGACGGTACGGCTGCAGGTGCGGGCCAGGCGGGTGAGGTCGATGGCGCTGACGGCCGCGGCCGGATGCAGGAGGCCGAGCACGGCCAGGACCGCGATCGACGGGCGCACGACGCCGGGGCGGGCGCCGATGAGGGCCTGGCCGACGAGGGCGGCCCACGCCAGGAAGATGATGAAGCCCCCTCCGAACCAGAGGAGGAAGAGGGTGGTGGGATCGATGTCCAAGGGGTGTCCTTCGAGATGGGTGGACCGACGGCGCGCGCGTGCGCGTCGGACCGGTCCGGATCGGTACGAGCCCGCGCCGGACCGGGAGCCCGCTGGGGGCTCACCCGCGGCGCGGGGGTTCAGGCGATCGCGAAGGAGGGTGGGCCGCGGTCGAACGACCGGTGCAGCCACGCGGTGGCGCCCGATCCCCGGACCTGCAGCTCGACGGTGCGCCCTGCCGTGCGGGCGCGCCGGGCGGCGGCGAAGAGGACGCCGATCCAGGCGAGCAGCAGGAGGCGGCCGGCGTCGGAGCGCAGGTCCACCACCGGCCGGTCGGCGCTGGTTCGAGCGGAGGCCACGGCCTCGTGATCGACGGCCATCGGCTGGATCCGGGCGTGGGCCGCCTCGGTCTCGCCGGGGCGGATCGTGCGGGCCGGGCCACCGAGGGCCAGCACCAGGACGGAGACCACCGCCGCGAGCAGCAGCACGCGACGCAGTCCGATCACCTCCCCAGCCTACCGGGCGGGACGTCCATCGCCCCCGGGGATTCCGCCGGAACCGGTACCCTGGCGCCTCGTCGGCCGGGAGGGAGGGCGATGGAGGCGACACGATCGGCCACGGACCGGACGCCGCGCGACGCCTCCGGACGCGCCGACCTCCTCGGCGCGGTCCTGCTGCACGCGCCCGACGGTGCCCCGGTCGCGGTGACCCGCCCCCAGGTGCAGGTGCTGCTGGCCTTCCTGCTGCTGGAGGGCCGCCCGGTGAGCCGGGGCGAGATCGCCGAGCTGCTGTGGGGCGACCGGCCGCTCGCCGCCCACTGGCAGGGCGCCGTCCGGGGCGTGGTGTCGAAGGTGCGGGACCTGGTAGCGGCCGCCGGCCTCGATGCCGAGGTGTCGTCGCTCGGCGACGGGACGGTCCGCCTGGCGGTGGGCACCCGCTGCGCCGTGGACCTGCTCTTGGCCGAAGACGACGTCCGGGCCGGTGAGGCCGCGCTCGACGGGGACGATCCGGAACGGGCCCTCGCCCTGGTGACACCGTGGATCGAGCGCCTCCAGCAGCCGTTCCTGCCGTCGGGCGACGGGGACTGGGTCCGCTCCCAGCAGCACCGGGTGGCCCAGGTCGCCCGGCGCGCCGTACTGGTCCGCATCGAGGCGCTGCGGGCTGCGGAGCGGCCCGACCTGGCCAGCGAGGCGGCCGCCTCCTGGATCCACCGCAACCCCATCGACGAGGGCGTGCACGAGCAGCTGATCGGGGCCCTCCTCGACGACGGCCGCCGGGGCGATGCGCTCGACGCCTACCGCCGTCTGGCCGAGCTGCTGGCCGACGAGCTGGGCATCGGGCCGTCGCAGGCCGTGGCCTCGATGGTGGGCGGCACTCGCCCGTCGCTCAGTGAACCCGCGCCGCCGGTCCCGGCGGCACCGACCGACGGGTCAGCGCGGATCTTCCTCGGGCGGCAGGGCGAGATGGACCAGCTGACCGCCACCTGGCGGGCGGTGGTCGACGAGGCCCGGCCCCGGCTGGTGGTGATCCACGGGAAGTCCGGCATCGGCAAGACCCGGCTGGCCGACGAGCTGGGGGCCGTCGCGCGCCGCGAGGGCGCCGACGTCCGGTGGGCGCGCTGCTTCCCCGGACCGGCGCTGCCGTTCGAGCCGCTGGTGTCCGCGGTCGCACCGGCCAGCGAGCTGCCGCTCAGCGAGGACCCGGTGCCGACGGGACCGGCCCTCGCCCGCGCCGACGCCCTGCGGGCCATCGATGTGGGCGTCCGCCAGCTGGCCAGCCGTCCGTCGGTGCTGGTCGTCGACGACCTCCAGTGGGCCAGCGATGACGTGACCGCCGCCCTGGAGCAGACCATCGCGGGGCTGGTCGGACCGCTGCTCATCGTGGCCACCAGCCGCAACCTCCCGGCACCGGTGCACGCCGTGCTGTCGCGGGTCCAGCGCTCCCTGCCCACCACCCAGCTCCACCTGAAGGCCCTCGACCCGGTGGACCTGGAGCCGCTGTTCGACGACGGGGCGACGGCGGCCGAGCGGGCCGGCGAGCTGCACCGGCGCACCGGCGGCCACCCGTTCTTCGTGTCCGAGCTGGCCCTCGCGCCCCGCCGGGCCGGCGACGTGCTCGACCCCGGCACCGTCCCCGACGCGGTCCGCACCTGGATCGGCCACCGGGCCGACGCGCTGGCCAAGCCGGTGCGGGCCCGGCTGGACCTGGCGGCCGTGATCGGCGAGGAGCTGGCCCTCACGACGCTGGCCCGCTGCGCGCACGTCGACCCCGACGAGGCGCTGGACCAGCTCGACCTGCTGGTGGAGGACGGGTTCCTGGTGGAGACCGGCCGCATCGACGTGTTCGCCTTCCCCCACCTGATCACCCGCGACGCCATCTACGAGCGGATCAGCCCGACCCGCCGGGCCCGGATGCACCTGGCGGTGGCCGAGGCGCTGGCCACCAGCGGCCCGGCGCCCGGCCGCCACGCCGAGATCGCCCACCACCTGACGGAGGCCGGGCCCGACCACGCCCCCGACGCCGGGCGCGAGCTGCTGCTGGCCGGGCGGGAGGCGCTGGACTCGGGCGCGTGGGCGCTGGCAGAGGGGCTCTACGGGAGCGCCGCCACCGTCGCCCCCGACGACCCCGCGATCCGGGCCGGTGCCCTGACCGGCCTGGCTCGCGCCGCCCACCTCCAGCGGCGCCGGGCCGAGGCCGAGCGGCTGATCGACGAGGTCCTGGCGCTGACCCGGGCGCACCGGCTGCCGCTGGAGCTCGCCGAGGCGGTGCTGGTGCTGGTGGGCCGGGCCGGTCGCGGCGCCACCCAGCGCCTCACCGACCTGGAGCAGGCGGCGCTGCTGCGGGAGGCCCTCGACGGCATCGAGGCGCTGGACCAGCGCGACCCCCTGGACCGGGCGCCGGGAGCCGCGGCGGAGGTCCGCACCGAGCGGGTCCGCCGTGACGCCCTGGCGTGCCACCTGGCCGGCGAGCTCGCCCAGGCCCTGGCCCTCACCGCACCGGTCGAGGAGCGCAGCGCGCTGGCCCAGCGGGCGGTCGCCCTGGCCCGAGACCTGGACCCGCCCGACACCCACCTGACCGCGAGGGCCCTGCTGATCGCCCGCCTCGACCGGCTGGACCCGGCCCAGATCGGCGACCGGTTGTCCGACGTGGACCAGATGCTGGCCATCGCGCCGTCGGGCCGCAGCGTCGACGCCACCCTGGCCGCCCTCACCTACCGCCACGAGGACCTCCTGCTCTGCGGCCGCCGGGACGAGTCGACCGTCTCGCTCGACGATGCGGAGGCGCTGGCCGACCGGTCCGAGCACCCGTACTGGCGGTGGGCGACGGCGGCGTGGCGCGGGCTGGGGGCGCTGGTGGACGGCGACCTCGACCGGGCCGAGGCGCTGGCGTTCGAGGCGCTGGCCCTCGGCGGCGACGAGCCGGGCGCGGCGGCGTGCCTGGGCGTGAACCTGGTGGACATCCGGCTGTACCAGGGCCGCGCCGGGGAGGTGCTGGACCTGCTGGCCGAGGCCGCCGACGACTCCCCGCACATCCCCTGCTACCGGGCGGTGCTGGCCCTGTGCGCGGCCGAGGCCGGAGACGCCGACCTGGCCGCACGCTCCTTCGGCCACTTCCGCGACGCCGGCTTCACCGGCATCCCCGAGGACACCAACCGGCTCCTCACCCTGGTGGTGCTGGCCGATGCGGCCGCCCAGCTCGGCGACCGCGGGTCCGCCGCGATCCTCACGGACCTGCTGCTCCCGTCGTCGGAGCTCCAGGCCGTCCTCAACTGCTACGGCGGCGGCGGCGCCTACTGGGGTCCGGTGAGCCACCAGCTCGGGCGGCTCGCCGCGCTGGCCGGGGACCCGGCGGCGGCCGCCCGCTGGTTCGACCAGGCCGAGCGGTCGGCGGAGCAGGTGGGTGCCCGCCTCGCCCTCGACCGCATCACGGCGGACCCGCTCCGGACCGCACGCTGACCCCATGTCCGGCCGCTGCAAGATGTGGGCCCCGGGCCGACGCCGCCCAGACCCGGTAGTCAGCGACCCGCAGACCGCACCAGCCAGTCGAACACCGCCTGGTGCGGTGGGCGGTCGAGCAGGAGCTCGGGGTGCCACTGCACCGCGAGCACCGCGTCGGCGGTGGCCTCGAGCCCCTCGACCACGCCATCGTCGGCGGACGCCGTGACCACCAGGCCGTCGCCCACCCGGTCGACGGCCTGGTGGTGCAGCGTGTTGATCCCCAGGGAGCCGGTGCCCACGACCCGGTGCAGCAGCGAGCCCGGGGTGATGGTGGCGCGGTGCACCTCGGCGCCGGCCTGCTCGATCTGGTCGTGGCCGTCGAGACCTCGGGAAGGGAGGTCCTGGACGAGGGTGCCGCCGAACGCCACGTTCAGGATCTGGATGCCGCGGCAGATGCCCAGCACGGGCGTGCCGGCCGCCCGCGCCGCCGCGATGAGCGCCAGCTCCCACGCGTCGCGGGGCGCATCGGTCTCGCCGCACGCCGGCTCCGTCTCGGCGCCGTAGCGGGCGGGATCGACGTCGCCGCCACCGGTGAGCAGCAGCCCATCGAGGCCGTCGACCACCTGGGCGGCCCGGGCCGGATCGAGGCTGGGCAGCACGGTGGGAAGCCCACCGGCGGCCACCACGCCGTCGAGGTAGCAGCGGCCCACCTTCTCGATGGGCTGGGTCTGCCCCATGCCCGCCGAGCAGGTCACACCGATCTGCGGGATCACGGGGCGGTCAGCGGCCGGGCGCGGTGTCGCGTCCGGCCGGAGGCTCGGGCTTCAGCGACGGGACGGCGATGGCGGCCAGCGCCCGGAGGTTGCCCCGAAGGAGGTCGACGAAGTCGAAGGCGTCGCGCCACAGCGTGATCTTCCCGTCGTGCACGTCGAAGCGGCCGCACACCCAGAACTGGGCTCGGAACCGACCCCACACGATGACGTCGGTGCGCTCGGTGAGCACCACGGGCCCGTCGGCCGAGATGGCGTGGAGGTAGGCCTCGAACCCGATGGTGGGCCGCTCCATCACCGCGAACGCCCGGGCCAGCCGCTCCCGGCCGTGGATGGCGGGCAACCCGACGTTCACGTACTCCAGGTCGTCGGCCACCAGCTCGAGGGCGGCGTCGAGGTCCGACGCGGCGAGGGCGGCGAGGAAGGCCTCCACCACGGCCTGCGGATCCGTGAGGTCCGGTGCAGCGTCGGCGGCGGCGATCGGGAGCAGTCCGTGCGGCATGGCCCGATGCTACGGCCGGCCGGACGGCCACGGTCAGATGTTCAGCCGCTGGTCGTGCGGGGTTCAGCACCGCCACACGTGGCGGTCAGGCCCCGGTGGTCCACTGGCAGCCAGGACCACCGTGCCCATGCCCACGACCTCGCCGCCCCCTCCCCGCACCCCCGCGCCCTCGGTCTGGCGCACGGGCCGGGCGCTGTTCGTGGCCCAGGCGCTGTCCGGTGGCCTCGGGGTGCTGGCCTGGTTCGTGGCCGCCCGCACCCACCCGGCCGCGGCGGTGGGCACGGCCCTCGCCCTGGTGGGTGCGCTCACGTGGGCCGGCCTGGTCGGCAACCTCGGCCTCGGCTCGCTGCTGGTCGGGCTGCTGCCGAAGGCCCGCCGGGCGGAGCGGGCCGCCATCGCCGGCACCGCGGCGGTCACCGCCACCGCGGTGGGTGCCCTGGTCGGCCTGGCCGTGGCCGTGGCCCTGCGCCTGATCGGCGGAGGGCTGGCGGCGGCCGCCGGGCGCCCGGTGATCGTGGCCGCCCTCGCGGTGGGCGGCGCCGGCTGGAGCGCCGGGGGGGGGCTGGACCACGTCGCGGTGGCCGGCGCCCAGCCCCGGCTCACGGTGATCCGAGCGGCGGTGGGCGGGACCGTGCGACTCCTCCTCATCGGGCTCGGCCTGGTCATCGGCTGGCGCACCGGCACCGCCCTGGTGGTCGGGTGGGCGGCGGCCATCGCCATCGGCACCGCGGCGGAGGCCGTGCTCCTGTGGAGCCACCACCAGCTGTCCGTCCACCGTCGGGTCGTCGAGGCCACCTGGGCGCCGCTGGCCCGGCGCGGCATGGCCACCCACTACGGGGTGAACGTCCTCGGTCAGACGCCGCCGATGGCGCTCCCCGTCGTGCTGGCCGTGGCCGGCCGGCCGGTCCAGGCCGCCGCCTTCGGCGCCGCGTGGCAGATCGCCTCGACGGTGGGCCTGCTCTCCCCGGCGGTGGCCACCGGGCTGTTCGCGGCCGGCAGCGCCGACCGGTCCGGCGACGACGCCGACGGCACCCGGCGCCGGCTGCTCGCCATCGTGGTCCCGGCGTCGGTCGTCGTCGCCGCGCTGGCGCCGCAGCTGCTGGGGCTCATCGGCCCCGAGTACGTGGTCACCGGCACGACGGCGCTGCGGATCCTGGCCCTGGGCCTGATCGCCGACGCCCTGAGCAACATCGAGATCGCCCGGCTGCGCATCGGCGAGCGGTTCCGGAGCGCCATCGCCATCAACGGCACGATCCTGGCGGTGACGCTGGCCTCGGCGGCCGCCCTGGTGGCCAGCTGGGGCGCGTCGGGCGCCGCCACCGGCTGGCTGCTCGGCGAGGTCGCCGGGGTCGCCGTCGCCCTCCTGTCCATCCGGCTCGTCCGATCGAGGAGCACCCACCATGCGGATCTGGCACGTCTACGCGTCGCCCCGTCTCGGCCCGGTGAACGGCGTGGTGCAGCTCATGCACCACCTCGCCGACGCCCAGCGGGCCATGGGCCACGAGGTGGAGGTGCTGCACGGCACCGACGACGACCCGCGGCGGTCCCCGACCCGCGGGTCGGCCCGGCACCTGCGTTCGACCGCCCTGGACCGGGCGACGACTTCGCCGCCTGACATCGTCCACCTCCACGAGCTGTTCCGCCCGCCGCACCTGACGCTGCGCCGGATCCTGCGGGACGTGCCCTACGTGGTGTCCACCCACGGGGCGACGTCGCCGCAGAACCTCGGGCGCTACCGCGTGCGCAAGGCCGCCTACGGGCGCCTGGTGGAGCACCGGGTGGTGGGCGGGGCGCAGGCCCTGCTGGCCAGCACCCCGGTGGAGGCCGAGGAGCTGCGCCGCTGGCACCCGGACCCACCGCCGATCAAGGTGCTGGCCAACGTGGCCGACCCGTTGCTGCTGGGGGCGCCGGCATGGACCCCGCCGACCGACGGCGCGCCGGTGGTGTCGCTCGGCCGCTTCGACGTGCGCCACAAGGGGCTGGACCGGTTGAGCACGGTGGCCAAGCAGCTCCCCGACACGACCTTCGCCGTGCACGGCGCCCGCTGCGGCAACGAACCGGACCGCCTGGAGCGGCTGCTGGCCGAGAAGCCGGCGAACCTGCAGCTGCTCGACCCGGTGCAGGGCCCGGCCAAGGCCGACGCCCTCCGCCGCAGCGAGGCGTTCATCCTGCTGTCGCGCTGGGAGGGCCTGTCGGTGGCCCTCCTGGAGGCGCTGGCCCTCGGCGTCCCCTGCGTCGTCTCCCCCGAGGTCGCCGCCACGCTCGGGGCCGACGCACCGGTCTTCGTCCAGCGGACCGATGCGTCGGCCCGGAGCCGGGCCCTGGCAGCGCTGCTCCGCGACGACGAGGCCCGGACCGACCTGGGCGCCGCCGGCCGGGCGTGGGCCCAGGCCCACGCGTCGCCCGAGGCGGTGGGGACAGCGTCGATCGCGGCGTACACCAGCGCCATCGCCCGGGTCGGCCTGCGGCCCCCGCCGCTCCCGGCGTCGGCCTGAGGCGGCCGGCCGTGCGCATCCTCCTGGCCACCGAGCTCTACCGCCCCTCGATCGGCGGGACCGAGCGCCACGTCGAGCAGCTCGAGGCCGCGCTCACCGCCCGGGGCCACCACGTGGTGGTGGCCACCACCTCGCCGCAGCTCCATGAGGTGGACCCGCCTCACGTGCGCCGGCTCGGCGGTTGGGCCGAGGTGGCGATCCGCCGCCACGCCCGGCCCGAGCAGCACTTCCACCCGCCCGCCGCCGACCCCGGCGTGGTCCGCCAGCTGGTGGCGCTGTGCGCCTCCGAGCGGATCGACGTGGTCCACGCCCACGGCTGGATCGCCCACTCCGCGGTGCGGGCCGCGTGGCGCCGGGACCTCCCGGTGGTGGTCAGCCTGCACGACTACGGGCTGGACTGCGCTCGCCGGTCCCGCCTCCTCCCCGATGGGTCGCCGTGCGCCGGCCCCGAGCCCGAGGCCTGCCGGTCGTGCGCCGGTGCCGCCTACGGCCGCGTCCGCGGCGAGCTGGTGGTGGCGGGCCTGCGGCGGTCGGCGCGCTGGTGGTCCCGGGTGGACGCGTTCGTCGCCAACAGCGAGGCGGTGGCGGCCGCCGCCGAAGCCGCTGGGGTTCCCTGCGAGGTGGCGTCGCCCTGGCTCGCTCCCGTCGTCCCGCCCGCGGCCGGAGCGACCGGCGCGACCACCGTGGTCGACGGCCTGCCCCGCGCCCCGTTCGTGGCCTACGCCGGTGCGCAGTCCCGGCACAAGGGCATCGCCACGCTGACCGAGGCGTGGGCGGATCCTGCGCCGGCGCCCCTGGTGGCCGTGCTGTCGCGCCCGGAGTCCCATCCGCCCGCGCTGCCGCCATCGGCCGTCGTCCGGCGCGACGCGTCGCCCGCCGAGGTCCTGGCGACGATGGCGGCGGCGTCGATCGTGGTCGTCCCGTCGATCTTCCCGGAGCCGTTCGGTCTGGTGGCCGTGGAGGCCATGTCGGTGGGCACCCCGGTGATCGCCAGCGCGACCGGAGGGCTGCCAGAGGTGCTGGCCCACGGCGCAGCCGGCGTGCTGGTGCCGCCCGGCGACGCCGCCAGCCTCCGCGACGCCGTGACCGAGCTGCTGGCGGATCCCGGCCGTCGGGTCGAGCTGGCGGGTCGGGGCCGAGCCCGGGCCGCGCAGCTCGACGGCACCGACGCCATCGTCGACGTGTACCGCCGGGTGGCCCGTCAGCCGCAGGCGTCGCCCGCCTCGTTGCGGATATAGAGCACCAGGGGCGCCACGCCGGCCGGCTTGCCCTGGGTGGCGAGGGCCACGGTCAGCCGGGACATGCACGCGTCCTTCGGGATCGTGCCCTTGATGGTGCCCGTCCAGGTCTCGCCGGGGGCGAGCCGCACCTTCGGGGCCCTCCACAGCGCACCGCCGTCGATGGCCGGGATCACCCGGTACGAGCGGAGCTTCCCGGTGCCGTTCTTCACCTGGACCTGGACAGAGGCCGTGGTGCCGGAGTCGACCACGATCGGTGACCCGGAGCTCTTGGTGGTGCCCGCGACCGACAGCCGGCTGTACGGGCTGTCGAGCGGGTCGGGCAGCAGGACGAGCGCGCCGATCACCACCACGCCGGCGACGAGTGCGGTGAGGAACAGCACCACGCCGCTCTGCGTCCAGTGCGGACCGGGGGTGGCGGTCCGGGTGGGGACCTCGCGGGTCCAGCCCGCCAGCGCGCACACCGAGACCACCATCCAGATCCCGGCCACCACCGACGCCCGGGACACCCCCACGACCGAGCCGACCGCCAGCACCGTCAGCGACACCACGGCCATCGACACCACGATGCGCAGCGCGATGCGACCGCCCGTGCCGAGGCTCCGGTCGGGACGGTCCAGTGCGGCGAGCAGGGCCTGACCGGGGAGGAACAGGGCGAGGGGCAGGGTGACCACGCTCTTCACGGCCCACGGGAGCAGCCCGAGCACCGCCAGCGCGGCCGCCGCCACCAGCAGCAGCACCGGGTCCGACCAGCGGTCCAGCAGGCCCTGGTGCTCCGGGGCGGCGACGGGCGCCGGGGGCGGCGGCAGCGTGGACGTGTCGGTCGCGGTCACGATCCCTCCGTGGGCGCAGCGGCCGCGTGCTCGGTGCCGTCGGCCGCATCCGCGGTGTCGGCCGCCTCGGCCTCGGCCCGATCCTTCTTCTTCTTGGCGATGGCGGCCTTGGTGGCCGCACCGGGCTCGCCTTCGAGCACGTCGGCGCTGGCCGCGTCGATGTTGATCTCGTAGATGTCGTAGTCGTTGGAGGCGTAGACCTTGGTCAGCCAGCGGAACGACTCGAGCCGGGCGAGGATCTCCTTCGGGTAGGGCTCGTCGTGCTCGAACGCCCCCTCCTCGCTGCGGTTGAACCAGTAGCCGCTGCGAGGCGTGGCCTCGATCATGCGGCGATCGACGGCCAGGAACCGGTAGCCCTCGGAGCGCAGCAGCGCGAGGTCCGAGCCCCGCACGGTCTGGCCGTTGTAGAAGCGCCAGATCTGGAGGTCGCCGGGGCACGACGCCGACGCCGCGCAGGCGTCGCGGGTGGTGCCGAACACCCCGAGGGAGGTGCCCGTGTAGATGTCGGCCACCACGCGGTCGGGCGAGTCGTAGGTGCGCAGCCAGTGCGCGGCGTCGGCCAGCTCGGGCGTGAGCGAGCGGCTGTCCGCCCCCGCCTCCCACGGCCCCGGGAAGCGGTCGAACTCGTTGACGCTGGAGGCCGTGTTCCCGATGACGACGACGCCGATCACCGCCGCGATGGCCAGCGGCCCGAGGGCGCGGAAGCGACCCTGCGACTCCGCGCTGCGCCCGATGATCCAGGCCAGACCGGCCGCCGCCACCAGGCAGACGCCCACGTAGGTGAACGGAGCGCTGCGGTGGGCGCCCTGGGCGCCGGTCGGCGTGAGGATGAGCGGCAGCGACAGCACGTAGAGCCCGGCGAACGCCACCAGCGCCCACGCCCCCGAGGTGGGACGGCGCTTCATCTTGCGCAGCAGGTTGATGCCGATGATCCCCAGCCCGATGGCCAGCAGCGGGGCGAGGAACGCCGCCCACTGCTCCCACGGGGGCAGGCCGCTGCGCACGAAGAACGTGCGCCGCTCCCCCGAGCCCGTGAGCGACCCCCACAGCTGGTCGAGCCCGCCCTCGGGGTACGGGGACAGGTAGTCGACGATGGAGTCGACCGCCTTCGACCCGCCCCGGATCACCATCCACAGGCCGTTGACCACGAGCGAGAGCACCAGCAGCAGGACCGGGGGCTGCCAGGTGGCGCCGCCCTCCCGCCGCCGCATCACCAGGGCGGAGATGCTGAACGCCAGCAGCAGGACGACCATGGCGTAGCTGGTGAGGTGGTGCGTGACCACCACCGCGGTGCCGAGCAGGGCGGCCAGCCCCGTCCACGACCACCGGCGCATCCCGGTGGCGGCCTGGGCCTCGCCCATGGCGACGATCACCCACACGAAGCCCACGATGGCCAGCGACTGGTAGGCGAACTGGGAGTTGAAGAACAGCGACCCCGGCGCCACGCACCAGATCAGGCCGGCCAGGCCCGCCACCACCGGCGAACCGACGAGGCGACGGACCAGCACGTAGAGGCCGATGGTGCTGACCACGTGCAGCACGGCGATCAGCACGACGCCCACCTGCCAGGTGCTCAGCCCGGTGAGCTCCCGCAGCCCGGCCGTGAGCGTGTGCAGGCCCGGGTACGACGGCAGGACCCGGACGGCCGGGTTCGGCTGGAGCAGGTCGCCGGTCTGCATGATCCGCTCGACCTGGGTCCAGTGCGCGATCTCGTCGTAGAACACGGGCCGCTGGGGGTTGCGCAGGAACTTCGGCAGGTAGCTGAACAGCGCGGTGGCCACCAGGATCGAGAGCCGCTCGGACTCGGTGACGAACGGGTTGGCCAGCCGCTTGGCCGCCGGCCACAGGAAGACGATGACCCCGAGCCAGAGCACCACGAACTTGGCCTGCTCGCCCGAGGTCGTCGACCGGCCGGCCATCGTGTACGCCAGGCACACCAGGGCCACGCCCACCAGCATCCCGACCCACACGCTGCGGCGGCCCCGGTCGGTGGCGCTCATGCTCGGCACCCGACGCCGATGGCGCGGTACAGCGCCTCGTGCTCCTCGGCCACGTCGGCCCACGACCGCCCGGCCCGGTGGTGCACGCCCACCAGCGGCTCGGCCTTGCGGATGCCGTCGACGAGGCGGTCCACCGAGCCCGGCTCCACCAGGACCGCCCCGTCGTAGCCGTCGGCGGCCTCGGGCAGTCCGCCCACCGAGGTGATGACCACCGGCAGCCCGTAGCTCATGGCGACCATGAGCGGCCCGCTGGTGGACGAGCGCCGGTACGGCAGGACCACCAGGTCCGCCGCGCGGAACGCCTGGTCGACCTCCTCGTCGGTGACGTAGCGGTTCACGAAGCGGATGCGGTCGCGGTGCGGCGACCGGCGGATGGCGGCCGCGGGGCCGCTCCAGTCCTCCCACGTCTCGCCCACCACGGTCAGCCGGTGCTCGGGGCCGTCGCCGTCGCCGTCGTCGTCGGAGGAGGAGGCCAGCACCTCGAACGCCGCGACCAGGTCCTCGAGGCCCTTGTAGGGCCGGATGGTCCCGAAGAACAGCAGCTCGATCGGGGCATCGTCGTCGCGAGCGGTCGCACCGTCGGCCGCCACATCGTCGGCCGTGCGGAGGTCGTAGTGGTCGAACGGCGGCTCGGCGACGACCGCCACGTGGCTGCGCCGGACCCCGTACCGCCGGACCACCTCGGCCTGGTCGCCGACGTTGTGCACCACCACCCGGTCGGCCTGGGCCATCAGCAGCGGGGCCAGGGTGCGGGACCAGAGGCCGGCCAGCGGGTGGCGCTCCTCGGCGGTGTCCATCAGCTCGTGGACCTCGATCACCACGCGGGCGCCCCGGGCGCGTGCGGCCAGCACCAGGGCCAGCTCCGTGTGCCAGACGGCGGCGCTCCACCACTGGACCACCACGACGGCCGGCGGCCGGGCGACGAGGCGGGCCACCGCATGGGGCAGGGCCGCACCCCACCACCAGTCGACGGTGCCCACCCGGGCCACGTCGGGCGGCAGCCGGAGGTGCGTCAGGTCGGCGCCGACGCGGTCCCGGCCCGGGTAGAGGCGCTGCGGCACCAGGTTGCGCAGGACCACCACCTGGGTGGGACGGTGCTCGGCCAGCGCCGTGACCAGGCCGTACGTGTGGTACGTGACGCCGGAGAGGAACGCCTTCCCAGGGCCGATGACGCACACCTCGGTCCGGGTGGATCGGCGGCGCTCCCGGGCACCGGCCCAGCGGCGGCGCACCGCGCGGAGGGTCGACATGGTGGTGGCCATCGGGCGGTCATCGTTGCGGTCGGGATCGACGGGCCTCGGGCGGCCGGGGGTCCTTCGGGTGAAGTCCGCCTGAACACTTGGCGCAACCCCTCCCGCGCGCGGGAAGGGGCTGGCAGGGTCACCGCCCGTGGATCCCGCCTCGACCGAACCGCCGCTCTCGTCTGCCCGGAAGCGGCCCAAGCCCGCCGTCGCGATCGCGGCCGTCGCCGTCCCTCTGCTGGCGATCATCATCGCCGCCGCGGTCACCACCAGCCGGTCCGACGAGTCGAGCGCCACCGCCACCACCATCTCCCAGTCGGGCGACCCCGCCGCCGCCGGCAAGAAGGACGGATCGGCGTCGAGCGACGGCGGAACCACCGAGACCACCGCGAAGGACGGGTCGGACGGGGGCAAGGGCAAGACCACCACGACCACCGAGGCGCCGGCTGACGATCCCGAGATCCCGTCGACCCCGATCGACGCCGGCCCCGAGGGCGAGCGCACGGCGGTGACCTACCCGCAGCCGACCGTCCCGGCATCGGGCTGCTCCCGACCGAAGGGGACCGCGGTGATCACGCTGACGTCGGCACCGTCGCCGGCCTGCCTCGAGCTGGACCCGGACCAGCCGGTCATCGTCCGCAACCGGACCGGTCGGGAGATCACGTTCGTGGCCATCTCGGTCAACGAGGTCATCGCCGCCGGGTCGGAGATGCGGGTGGGCACCGCCCGCTCCGCCTTCGGCGACGGCCAGTCGACGTTCTGGTCCCCCGGGAACCCGAAGCTCAGCGGCATCGTCCGGGTCGGCTGAGCCGGCACCCACGACGCTCACCCCGCTGCGACCCGCTCGGTCCGACACCAGCCCGTCGTGTCCAGCCCGGTCCGGCTCGCCACGCCGTCCGCCACCTGGCGGAACTCGTCGGCCAGCGCGGCCCGCAGGTCGTCGGGCACCGGCGGAAGGGGCGCCAGGTTGCGGGCGAGGGTCCGCCGGTAGGTGGCCTGGACGAGCCGGTCGGGCACGAACGGCCGGAGCACGTCCTTCACCGGGTGCGGCTGGGTGAGGAACCGGTGCAGCGCCCGGCTGCGCACGGCACCCGACGGGTTCACGACCGGGGCGGGGCCACCCTCGGGTCGGGGGTCGACGCCCAGGAAGCGGTGCAGGCGCGACGCCAGGTCCGCCGGGTCGCGTCGGAGCTCGGCGAAGTCGGCGACGAACACGCGGTCGGGCCCGAACGCGTCGAGCACGGCGGGCAGCTGCTCGTCGTAGCGGGACACGTCGCGGTACCGCCAGCACCACTCCCACCCGGCGGCCGCCCGGTCCGCCTCGGCGTCCAGCGCCTCGCCGATGGGCAGCTCCTCCCGCCCGTCGCGCACCAGGTGGCCCCAGGCGGACACGATCCGGGCCACCGGGTCCCGCAGGATCAGCACCACCCGGCCGTCGGGTCCGAGCGCCTCTCGCAGCTGCGGCCACACCTCGGGCCGGTACAGGTAGTACACCGATGCCTCGCCCACGACCGCGTGCCCGGCGCCGGCCGCCATCAGGTCGGCCCACTCCTGCGGGTCGCTCACCACCATCCGGGCGAACGTGTCGTCACCGGGCCCCCGGAACGTCGGTGGCGCCGACCGGAACAGGTGGTGGTGCGCCTCCTTGCGGGGGCACACGTGGATGTCGGGGTGGCGGCCCAGCAGGTCCGCCAGGGTGGAGGTCCCGGACTTGGCGGCACCTCCGAGGACGAAGGCGCCCACCGGTCAGACCTCGGCTGCGGCGGCCACCGACCGGCCAGCCGGCCGGGATCCCGGGCGGGTCGTCGGGCGACGGACCCCGACGGGCGACCGGAGCTCGCTGCGGATCGTGCGCAGCACCCGCCACCCGTCGCGGTGCGCCCGCAGGTTGCTGGCGCCGTGGATCCGCTCCAGCTCGAACGACGGCACCTCGACCACCGACCAGCTGGCCTCGGCGATGCGGATGTTGATCAGCGTCTCGACCTCGAACCCGTCGCAGTCGATGTCGACGCCCCGGGCGCACCAGGCCCACATGGCGTTGTAGCCGTAGCAGAGGTCGGTGTACCGGGTGCCCCAGAGCAGGTTCACCGCGCCGGTCAGGGCCCGGTTGCCCAGCTGGCGGATCGCGGTGATGTCGGTGCTGCCGCCCCCGGCCAGGAAGCGGGTGCCCTTGGCGACGTCGGCGCCGTCGACGAGCGCGGCGACGAACCGGGGGATCTCCGCGGGGTCCGCAGAGCCGTCGGCGTCGAGCATGATCACCACGTCACCGGTCACCGCGGCGAAGCCGAGGGCCAGCGCGTTGCCCTTCCCCCGGCCCTCCTGCTCGATGACCACGACGCTCGGCCACAGCCGCTGCGCCACCTCGATGGTGCCGTCGGTGGAGTGCCCGTCCACGAGGATCACCTCGTGCACGTCGGGCGGCATGTCCCGGAACACGTGGGGCAGGTTGCGGGCCTCGTTGCGGGTGGGGATGACCACCGACACCCGCGGGCAGTCCGGGATGGTGTCGGCGAGGGGGGCTGGTCGGGGCATCGGGTCGGCTCCGGTTCCGTGGGGTCAGAAGGTGGCGGGCAGGAGGCCGCTCAGGCTCTCGAAGACGAGGAGCACGAGGGCCACGAGGATGGGCGTGGTGATGAGGTAGGCGACGGACCTCGGCCAGCGGCGGTAGACGACGCGGGCGGCCCAGATGCCGAGGCCGAGGGCGGCGCCCCAGCCGATGACGGGGGCCAGGCCGGCGCCCGAGGTGTCGAACCCGGTCTCCGTGCGATCCGGGGTGACCGGTGTGAACCGCGGCGCCACCGGCTTGGTCTGGAGCTCGGCCACCACCACCAGCCGGTCGTACGCGAGGAACGCCGGCGTCGAGGTGACGAGGGTCAGGGTGCTGCCGCCCCCCGACGCCCGCACCGGGTCGGGCTCGCCGGACCGCACCCGGCGCACGGATCGGATCTCGTAGCGGAACCGCCCGACCGCGGTGGTCACGTCGATGCGGTCGCCGTCGTCGAGCAGCTGGAGCCGCTTGAACGGTGCCCCGTTGGACACCCGGGACCCGGCGATGGCGGCGTTGCCCGGCTCGCCCGGCATCGACGTGCCCCGCAGGTGGCCCGGTCCGGCCCGGAGCTCAGCGGGTCCGGTGCCCTGCACCACCACCTGCTCCACGCCCAGCTCGGGGATCTGGATGATGCCGATGGGCTCGCCCCGCGCCGGCGCTTCGGCGGCGGCGATGACCTCGGGCTCCACGTCGGCCGGGTCGACCTGGCCGCCGGCCGCCTCGTCGGGCGAGAGCAGGCCGTCGGCGGAGGGGTCGCCGCTGACCTGGTCGGCGGGATCGGCAGCCTGGAGCGGCGCCTTCTCCTTGAACTCCTGGAGCAGCAGCCGCTGGCTGCGGGCGTGGACGAGGGCGGAGCCGGTCAGCTGGTACAGGAAGAACCCGATGACGACGAGGCCGATGATGCTGAAGACGCGGCCCACGGAGCTGGCCCGCTCGCCCTCCGTGCCCGTGGCCCGCTTCGGCTTCGGGGCGGGCGGCGGTCCGCTGGCCACC
>CALANQ010000298.1 GCA_937926025.1 uncultured Acidimicrobiales bacterium | reverse complement strand
TGCTGACCGGCCCGCGCTGGCGGAAGACGTTGCCGCGGAAGCGCGTGATGTCCTTCCAGGAGAAGGAGAAGTCCACCTGGTGGCGCTCCATGAACTGGTCGCGCAGCGCCGGCGTCAGCATGGTCTCGGCCAGCTGCTCCACATCGGCATCGAGGAGGACCGGGTAGCCCTGCGCCGGGTACAGGTCGCCGTCGATCCGGAACATGGGCGGCGCCCCGGCGGCGATGTGGATGTCGGTGCCCGCCTGATCCCACAGCAGCTGCACCAGGCCCTCGATGGGGCCGACGTTGATCTGATCCATGCGCATGGGCGCATTCTCGCACGCACACCCCGCGGATGCGGCCGGATGGGGCGCCGCACCGATCACCTAACATGCACCGGCCGGCCCGAGGGCCGGTGATGGGATCCAAGGGGGAGATCAGATGCTGACCAGCCAGGCTCGACGATTCGGCGACGCGCTCGTGGATCGGCACGTGATCACGCGCGACGCCATGGAGGCCGCGCTCGACCAGGCCGCCCAGACCGGCCAGCCGTTCCCTGAGGTGATCGCCGCCATCAGCGACGTCCACGAGTCCGACCTGGCCGCGGCGTGGGCCGCCGCGCTGGGTGCGGTGTACGTCGACTTCTCCACCGAGGTCGTCGAGCCCGAGGCCGCGCGGTTCCTGCCCGAAGAGGTCGCCCGCCGCCACCGGGCGGTCCCGGTGCGGGTGGTCGACGACGTCGTGCTGGTGGCGTTCGACTGCCCGCTGGACCCCTCCGCGGTGGCCACCGCCACCGCCCACTTCGACACGCTCGAGGTCGGCATCGAGGTCGGGCTCGCGGAGTCGTCCGCCATCACCGAGGCGCTCGCCGCCGCCTACGGCGACGACGGTGCCGCCCCCGCGCCCACGGCCAGCACCGGGCACGCCGAGCCCTCAGCGGAGCTCCACCGGCTCTTCGAGCGGGTGCTGGAGCTGGGTGGCTCCGACCTGCACCTGGCCGCCGGCCCGCCCCCGCACGTCCGGGTGGTCGGCGAGCTGATCCGGATGCCCGGTGAGGCCGACCAGAGCGCCGCCAAGGTCCGCGAGCTCATCTACTCGATCCTGTCGGTCCGCCAGCAGAAGGCGTTCGAGGAGCGCTGCGAGCTGGACACGTCCTACGCCATGGGCAGCAAGGTCCGCTTCCGCGTCAACGTGTTCCTGCAGCGCAACGCCGTCGGCGCCGCCTTCCGCGTCATCCCCTACGAGGTGGTCGACTTCGACCGGCTGGGCATGCCTCCCGTGGTGAAGACGTTCGCCGACTTCCCCCGCGGCCTGGTGCTCGTGACCGGTCCCACCGGGTCGGGCAAGTCGACCACCCTGGCCTCGCTGGTGGACATCGTGAACCGCACCCGCCAGTGCCACATCGTCACCATCGAGGACCCGATCGAGTTCGTCCACCACTCGAAGGTGGCGCTGGTCAACCAGCGCGAGGTCGGCTCGGACACCTCCGGCTTCGGCACCGCGCTCACCTCGGCCATGCGCCAGGACCCCGACGTGGTCCTGGTGGGCGAGATGCGCGACCTCGAGACCATCTCGACGGCCATCACCGCCGCCGAGACCGGCCACCTCGTGTTCGCCACCCTCCACACCCAGGACGCCGCCCAGACGGTGGACCGCATCATCGATGTGTTCCCCGCCGCCCAGCAGGCGCAGGTCCGGATCCAGCTCGCCAACTCGCTCATGGGCGTGGTCACCCAGCAGCTCGTCCCCACCGCCGACGGGCGGGGCCGCGCCATCGCCGCCGAGGTCATGCTGGCGTCGATGCCGGTGCGGGCCCTCATCCGCGACGGCAAGGTCCACCAGATCCACAACGCGATGATGTCGGGCAAGCGCCAGGGCATGCAGCTGATGGACGACGCCCTCGCGGACCTGGTCCGCCGGGGTGTGGTGGACCTGGAGCAGGCCCAGCGCCGGGCCCACCACCCGGAGGAGATCGCTCGCCTCGCCGGCGGGTCCGCCGCCAGCTGACCATGACGGGGACCGAGGAGCCGGCGGCCCTCGTCGACCAGGAGCCGCCCGCAGCCGGACCCGGTCCGGACGATCCCGCCGCGCCCCGCCAGGACGCCAACCGGGAGCTCGACCTGGTCGTGGCGACCGGGGCGCTCCTGCTGCTGATCGCCTACGTCCCCGGCCTGGACCAAGGCCCGACCTCGGTGCGGTGGCTGGTCGCGGCGCCCATCGGAGCGGCCGGGCTGGTGGTGCTGGCCCGCCTCGCCGCCGCGCGCGACCGCGCCGCCTGGTGGGCGTTGGGCTACCTGGGCTGGGCGCTGGTCGCCGCCTTGCTGTCGGACAACGTCCGGCAGTCGATCGTGCCGGGCTTCGGCACGGACCGCGGGTGGCTGGCGGCCGCCACGTTCCTGGGCTGGTACGGCGTGGGCCGGCGCCGGGGGCGCGTCGGCGAGCAGCTCCTCCTCGGGGCGCTCGTCATCGGGCTCGCCCTCAACGCCGTCCTGGCCCTCGCCCAGTGGGGCTTCGACGGGCAGGACCTGCTCGCGCTCTCGGAGGGGCGGGCCCTCGGCTTCACCCCGAGCTCCGTGTACCTCGGCACCCTCCTGGCCGGGGCGATCCCGCTGGCCGCCTGGTGCGCCGGCCACCGCAAGGAGCGGTGGTGGCTGTGGCTCGGGGCGGTGCTGCTGTTCAGTGCCGCCGCCAACGCGTCGGGTAGCCGGAGCGGGATCCTCGTCGGTGGGGCGGTGGGCATCTGGGTGATCCGCCGCACCGGCTGGCGACGGATCGCGCTCGTGGCCGCGGCCATCGCCCTCGGCCTGCTGCTGGTGCCGGCCCGCCACGACGCCGGGTCGGCCACCACGCGCCTGGGTGGCGGTGGCGGGCTGTCGCCCCGGGTGACGATGTGGGAGATCGCGCTGGAGAAGACCGCGGAGCGGCCGGTCTTCGGCTGGGGACCGAACCGCTTCCTCGACGTGACCACCCCGGAGATCCCCGCCTCCTTCGCTCGGGAGGAAGGGCCCGAGCGGACGTTCTTCGACGCCCACAACCTTCCGATCGAGCACCTGTTCAGCACCGGGGTGCCGGGGCTGGTGCTGCTGGGCGGGTTCGTCGTGGTGGCCGGTCGGCGGGCGCGCGGCCCGCTGGCGTGCTTCGCCCTGGGCGCTGCCCTCACCTGGCTGCTGGAACCGGCCTCCATCGCCGGTGCGCCCCTCGTCCTGCTGGCCCTGGGGGTGGCCGGCGCCCGGGATGGCGTTCCACCGTTGCGAGGACCGTCGCGGGTCGCGGCGGGCGCCGTGACGACCGTGCTCGTGGTGGCGGCGCTGGCAGCCACGCTCACCCAGCTGCGGGCGGACCAGCTGGTCGAGCAGGCGAGCACCACCGCTTCGCTCGCCGACATCGCCGATGCCCGCCGGCTGCTCCCGGGCGACCCGATGGTGTCGGACGTGGAGACGCAGCTGCTGCTGCAGCAGGCCCGGCTCGACCCCGAGCAGTACGGAGCCGCCGCCCTGGCCGCCGCCCGGCGCACCATCCGCGCCGAGCCGGACCGGGTCACCTGGTGGTACCGCCTCGCTGAGGTGCAGTACCGGCTGGACGGGGACACGAAGCGCGAGCGGGCGGCGTCCGCCCGGCGTTCCCTGCTGCGAGCGCACGAGCTGAACCCGTGGTCGGTGGACGTGCTCTCCGGGCTGGCGCTGGTGTCGGACGACCTCGGGGACGACGCCGCGGCCGCCCGCTGGCAGGACCGACTCTGCCAGGTGACCACCTGCGATCCGGGGTGAAGGGGCACGCGCCTAGGCTCCCCGGGATGCAACGGCTCCGAACGGTCGCGGTCCGTGGCGGCTCGGAGGGCGGGTTCACCATCTCGGAGCTGGTCCTGGTCCTGGTCCTGGTCGGCGCGCTGATCACCATCGCGGTGGTGTCGGTGCGCGGCATCGACGACGGCTCCGCCAAGCGGGAGTGCCAGACGGAGCTGCGGGCCATCAAGGCGGCCAGCGAGCAGTTCTACGCCGAGCTGAACTTCTACCCGCCCGACGACCAGGCGCTGAAGGATGCCAACCTCCTCCAGC
Source organism: uncultured Acidimicrobiales bacterium (assembly GCA_937926025.1). Taxonomy (GTDB): domain Bacteria; phylum Actinomycetota; class Acidimicrobiia; order Acidimicrobiales; family Iamiaceae; genus Aquihabitans. Next base: position 1,639 of record CALANQ010000298.1, on the reverse strand, counting down.
TCGACGAGTCGCCGAACTACCGGGTGGTGACGCCCGAGGGGGCCACCGAGCCCCGCTACGAGACGGTGGGCAACCGCTGCAAGGGCGTCGTCTCCTAGGCCGTGCCCTGGGGCGGTCCCCTAGGCCACCGGAGCCAGGGGGTCGAGCTCCCGGGCTGCCGGCTTGTCCTCGGTGAAGCGGCGGCTCACGCCGGTGACCACGATGGCCACGGCGGCGGCGAACACGTTGCCGATGAGCCAGGCGGCCGAGGCGCCGTCGAGGCCGCCCTTCGGCCCGGTCTCGGGCACCAGGATGAGCGCCGGCACGATGATCGACAGGGTCAGGGTCACCGTGATGATGACGGTGGCGACGTTGCGGTGCAGCACCCGGGCCTCGGTCAGCAGCAGCGAGGTGATGGCCCACGGGATGCCGGCCAGCATCATGGCGGGCAGGATGTGGGCCGCCTCCCGGTAGCTCTCGTCGAACGCGGCCACCACCAGGCCCTTGCTGAAGAAGGTCACCAGGGTCCCGAGGGCCATGAGGCCCACGGCCAGGCCCAGCGCCAGGCGCATCTGGGTGCGGACGTGGGCACCGCCCTTGCCGCCCTCGGCGAGGAGCGCCTGGCCGATGGCGGACGGCACGTAGAAGGCGATGGCCACGATGCCCCACGCCACGTAGAAGCTGCCGTTTGTGGTGCTGTCGACGTTGGTCAGGACGATGACCGGCAGCGCGAAGTACGGGGCCTGGTAGGCGAGCGTCGACACGTAGTTCACGGCCGAGTAGCGCACGGCGGCGTGGGCGGTGACCGGCTTCGGCCGGAGGCGGTGGCGGGCGCCGGTCACCTTCGGGAGCAGCAGGACCCCGAGGAAGCCGGTGATGGCCACCGGGGCGCCGAGGTCGATGAAGATCCACAGCGCCCGCTGGTCCGACGACTCGAACAGCGGGAGCATCGCGATCTTGGCCACCGCCACGAGGCAGATGCGCGCCAGCACCAGGTTCCACCGTCGCATGGTCATGAACCGCACGTCGACGATGAGCGAGAAGGCGGAGCCGATCACGATCACCGCGAACAGCGAGAACCCCAGGACCGGGTTCCAGTCCCAGAGGACCGTCTGCGCCGCCTTCGGGTTCACCAGCCCGAGGTACGCCGCCGAGGCGACGATGGACGCCGGGATCGTGGCCAGGACCGCCCAGCTGAACACCACGTGGCTGTCGCTGCTGCGATCGGGTGCGTAGCGGGCGAGGGCCACGGGCAGGCCGAGCCCGGCCAGGTAGGTGACGAACAGGACCGACGTGAAGAGCGCGGTGGCGTCGCCGAAGTCGGCCTTGACGTCGATCTTGTTGGCGAAGATGGAGAACGCCAGGCCGCCGAAGCCCTGCACCGCGGCGCCCAGGACCAGCACCGTGGAGCCCGTCAGCAGGTGCCGCTGGGCGGACCCGCCGCCCCGGGCGCGCATCCGGGCCAGCCGGCCCTTAGCGCTGTCGTCGGGATGATCGGGTGCCGACTGCTGCGGCTCGGCCAGGACGGTGGGACCGTCGGACGGCGCGGGGTCGGGCGGGGCGGTCACAACGGGTCCACTGTAGGACTCGCCCCGGCGCGGACCCAGGTTCGAGCGAGGTGGGAAATCGGTCACCTCGGCGCCGAATCTTGACCGGCGGG
>CALANQ010000297.1 GCA_937926025.1 uncultured Acidimicrobiales bacterium | reverse complement strand
CGCACTCCGGCTGGTGGCAGGACGGGTTCACCGACGGCGCGGACCCGGAGTACGAGGAGCAGATCCTCCCCATCGCCGCCAACCTCCTGGCCGGCTACGACCGCGTCCTCGACGTCGGCACCGGCGAGGGGCAGGTGGCCCGGCTCGCCGCCGGCCAGGGCTCCTCCCTGGTGGCCGGCATCGACCCCACGGCCAACCAGGTCATCGAGGCGCTCCAGCGGGGCGGGGGACCGGTGTACGCCCGGTCGGGGGCCGACGCCCTGCCCTTCGCCGACGGCGCCTTCGACGCCGTCGTGGCGTGCCTCGTCTTCGAGCACATCGAAGCCGTCGACGCCGCCATCGACGAGGTCGCCCGGGTCCTGCGCCCGGGCGGGCGGTTCGCCTTCTTCCTGAACCACCCGCTGCTCCAGACGCCGAGCAGCGGCTGGATCGACGACCACATGGTCGACCCGCCGGAGCAGTACTGGCGCATCGGCCCCTACCTCATCGAGGACAACTCGGTGGAGGAGGTGGAGAAGGACGTCTTCATCCCCTTCATCCACCGGCCGATGAGTCGGTACGTGAACGCCATGTCGGAGGCCGGCCTCGTCCTGCGCCGCATGCTCGAACCGGCGCCCCCTCCCGGGTTCCTGGCCCGGGCGCCGGAGTACCAGGAGGCGGCGTCCATCCCGCGCCTGCTCGTGCTGGTGGCCGACAAGCTGGACCTGGGCTCGCCGTGAGCGCGGACCGGTTCGACGACGGCAACGAGCCGCTGGAGCCCTGGCAGCCCTACGACGCCTCGCTCGACCCGCCGGTCGCCGACACGCCGATGTACCTCTCGCACCACTGGCCCGCCGACTACGACCGCTGCGCCGTCGTCGGCGGCTTCCACGTGTGCCGGCGGTGCCTCGTGCTGTACCCCGTCGCCCTCGTCACCGGCATCGCCATCAGCATCGGGTCCTGGTGGCCGGACTCGCTGAACGCCCTGGTCCTGTGGCTGTTCCCGCTGCCGGGCGTCATCGAGTTCGTGCTCGACAACGTCGGAGCCATCCGGTACTCGCCGGTGCGGCAGATGTGGCTGTCGGCTGCGGGCGCGGTTGCGGCCGGCGTCGGCTACTCCATGTACCTGAAGGACACGTTCGACGCCACCGTGTGGGCCGTCGTCGCCGTGTACACCACCGTCTGCGTGGCCGGCGTCGTCATCGGGCACTACCGGAAGCGGTCGGCCGCGTGAGCTCCCGGGGGATGGTGCGGCGAGAGCGGCTCCGTCGGGCCGTCGGCGACGAGCACGTCGACATCAGCGACCTCGAGCTCATCGTCCTGATCGCCTGCAACGTGCTCACCACCGTGGGCCTCACCGGCGACATCGCCCGCCACCTCCAGAACCCCGACAACCTGAACGGGGACTTCCTGTCGGGCTGGCACCTGGTGCTCTACGGCGGCGTCACCACCGTGGCTTTGTGGCTGGGCATCGGCGCGGTGCGCCACTCGCTCGCCTTCGTTTGGTCCGCCGGCGCCACCACGGTCGGGTTCCTGCTCCTGGCCTTCGGCGGGGTGTTCGACTCCGTCTGGCACGCCCAGTTCGGCACCGAGGCCAACGTGGAGGCGCTGGTCAGCCCGCCGCACCTCACGGTGTTCGCCGGGCTCAGCTTCCTGCTGGCCTCGCCGGTGGTCATCCTGTGGCGCCGTCCTGCCCGCCGGCTGGGGTGGGTGGCGTCCGTCGTCGCCCTGGTCTCGGTGGTCACCACGGTGCTGGTCATCTCCCTGTTCACCGGCTACCTGTCGCCGCTGGCCAGCGGCATGTCGCTCTCGTTCGGGTACGTCGAGCCGATGGTGGGGGAGTCCATCAACGACTACGACCAGGTGCGCGGCCTGGGCATCGTGGTGTGGACCTCCGCGGTCCTGGCCGCGGCGTTCACGCTGGTGCTGGTGCGGTTCCGGCCCATGCCCGGCCTGGTGGCGCTCAGCGTGTTCCTGTGCGGCGCGCCGGCCATCCTGCTCACCACCCCCGAGGTCATCCGGCCGCTGGTCATCGGGTACGGCGTGGCCGGCCTGGTCACCGAGGCGTGCCTGGCGCTGGCCGGCAAGCCCACCCTCGGCCGGCTCGCGGCGTCCATCACCGGTGCGCTGCTCGGCATGTCGCTGTGGCTCACCACGTTCCTGCTGCTGCGGTCCGAGGACCGGCTGTTCTGGAGCACCTCCATGTGGACCGGCTCGGTGGTGCTGTCGGGGCTCATCGGCGCCGCGGTCGCCGCGCTCGTCGCCCTGCCCGCGCCCACCGGGGCCGCGGTGGTCGACAGCCCCGTCGGACCCCGTCCGGCCTGACGGTCGGCGGCTCGTAGGCTGGAGCCATGACGGACTTCGTGGTCATCACGGGGCTCTCGGGTGCGGGGCGCTCGACGGCGGCGGACGTGCTCGAGGACCAGGGCTGGTTCGTCATCGACAACATGCCCGTGGCGCTCATGCCGAAGGTGGCGGAGCTGGCCGACGCCCCCGGTTCGCCCAGCGACCGCGTCGGCTTCGTCGCCGGGTGGAACACGGACCCGGGGGAGCTCAGCCCCATGCTCGACGGGCTGCGGCGGTCCGGTGCGAGGGTGCGCATGGTGTTCCTCGACGCCCGCACCGACGTGCTGATCCGGCGCTACGAGAGCACCCGGCGCCGCCACCCGGCCAGCTCCGGCGACCTCCTGGGTGCCGCCATCGAGCAGGAGCGGCAGGTGCTGGAGCCGCTGCGGGCCGAGGCCGACGTGGTGGTCGACACCAGCGACCTCAACGTCCACCAGCTGCGCGACCGCATGCTGGAGCTCTTCGACGACGAGCACCGCTCGCCGGGCATGCAGGTCACCGTCACGTCCTTCGGCTTCAAGCACGGGCTGCCCAGCGACGTCGACATGGTGCTGGACTGCCGCTTCCTCCCCAACCCGCACTGGGTCGACGACCTCCGCCCCCAGAACGGCACCGACGCCCCGGTGCGCGACTACGTGCTCGGGTCGGATCTGGCCGGGGAGTTCCTGGACCGCATCGACGGCCTGCTCGACGTGCTCCTGCCCGCCTTCCAGGAGGAGGGCAAGGCGTACCTGACGCTGGCCTTCGGCTGCACGGGCGGCCGGCACCGGTCGGTGGCCATCAGCGAGGAGGTCGCCCGGCGGCTCCGCGACCGCGGCCTCGCCCCCGGGGTGCAGCACCGAGACATCGCCAAGGGCGGCTGACCGGCCGTGGACCCGAGCCGATCCGACGCGCCCGAACCCGAGCTGACAGCCCCGTCAGCCGCCGGTCCGGCCGTGGTGGCCCTGGGCGGCGGGCACGGGCTGTCGGCCTCGCTGCGGGCCGTGCGCCGCTACGCCGGCACCATCACCGCCGTGGTGTCGGTGGCCGATGACGGCGGCTCGTCCGGCGTGCTCCGGGCCGCCATGCCCGACCTGCCCGCTCCCGGCGACGTCCGCAAGTGCCTCGGCGCGCTGGCCGAGGAGGGGTCCACCTACGGGCGGGTCCTGGAGCACCGGTTCGGCGACGGCGACCTCGAGGGCCACGCCCTCGGCAACCTGCTGCTGGTGGCGCTGTCGCAGGAGCTGGGCTCGTTCGCCGACGCGGTCGACGAGGTCGGGCGGCGGGTCGGGGCCGTGGGGCGGGTGCTGCCCGCCACCGTCGGCCCGGTCGACCTGCGTGCCTGGGCCACCGAGGCCGGTGCCGCCGACGGCTCGCCGCCGTCCATCGCCGGCCAGGTGGCGGTGCAGAACGCCGCCAGCGTGTTCCGGATCTGCCCCGACCCGCCCGCCCCGGGCTCCGCGACCGCCGTGGCCGAGGCCATCGAGGGAGCGGACCAGGTGGTCATCGGGCCGGGCTCCCTGTTCACCAGCGTGCTCGCCGCCGCCATCGTGCCGGCGGTGGGGGAGGCCCTGCCCCGGACCGCCGGGCAGCGCGTCTACGTGGCGAACCTGGCCCCGCAGGTGCCCGAGACCGCCGGGTTCACCGTGGCCGACGAGCTGGCGGCCCTGGCCCGCCACGGCGTCCCCGTCGACGTGGCCATCGTCGATCCCACCCGGCCCGTGGGCGGTCCCACGGACCCCGGTGCTGGCGCGATCCCCATCGTCACCCGCCCGGTGGCGGGCCCGTCGGGGCGGGTGCACGATCCCGAGCGGCTCGCCGCCGCCCTCGCCTCCGTCCTGACCTGACGGACCGTCAGGCCCCGCCGTCCGGCCGGGCCGCTCCGTTGGGCCGCTGTCAGACGGGTCGGGTAGGTTCCGAAGCACAAGAGGCGTTCCAGGTTCGGGGCCTTCAGCCCGCCGCGCCGCAGCAGCAGAGAGGTTGCATCACCCATGACCATCCGTGTCGGCATCAACGGCTTCGGACGCATCGGCCGGAACTTCTTCCGGGCCGTCAAGCAGCAGGGGGCGGACATCGACTTCGTCGCCGCCAACGACCTCGGGTCGGTCGACACCATGGCCCACCTCCTCAAGAACGACTCCGTGATGGGCCGCTTCGACGGCGACGTCAAGGTGCACGAGGACGGCATCGAGGTCGACGGCGACGTCATCAAGATCCTCGCCGAGCGCGACCCGGGCAAGCTCCCCTGGGGCGACCTCGGCGTCGACGTCGTCATCGAGTCCACCGGCTTCTTCACCTCCAAGGAGAAGGCCTCGGCCCACATCGACGCCGGCGCGCCGCGCGTCATCGTCTCGGCTCCCGCCACCAACGCCGACGCCACCTTCGTGGTCGGCGTCAACGACGACACCTTCGACCCGGAGAACCACATCGTGGTCTCCAACGCGTCGTGCACCACCAACTGCTTCGTCCCGATGATCAAGGTCCTCGACGACGCCTTCGGCGTCGAGAAGGGCCTCATGAACACCATCCACGCCTACACCGGTGACCAGCAGCTGGTCGACGGCCCGCACTCGGACCTGCGCCGGGCCCGAGCCGCCGCCATCAACATCGTGCCCACCTCCACGGGTGCCGCCCGCGCCACCGGCCTGGTGCTCCAGGCCATGCAGGGCAAGCTCGACGGCACCTCGCTGCGGGTCCCCGTGCCCACCGGCTCCATCACCGACTTCACCGGCGTCCTCAAGACCGACGTCACGGTCGAGGCCGTGAACGAGGCGTTCAAGGCCGCCGCGTCGGAGGGTCGCCTCCAGGGCATCCTCAACTACTCGGAGGAGCCGCTGGTCAGCTCCGACATCGTCGGCACCCCGTACTCCGTCACCTTCGACTCCGGCCTCACCATGGCCATGGGCAACCTGGTCAAGGTCCTCGGCTGGTACGACAACGAGTGGGGCTACAGCAACCGCCTCGTCGACCTCACCAAGATCGTCGGCGCCGCCAACAAGTAGGCGTCCGCCGGACCCGATCGACCCACAACAGAACGGCTGCAGCAGCGTGATCAACGGCGTGCCCCAGTTGGAAGACCTCGGCGATGTGGCCGGCAAGCGGGTCCTGGTGCGTTGCGACTTCAACGTGCCGATCCGCGACGGCCAGATCACCGATGACCTGCGCATCCGTGCCGCCCTGCCCACCTTGCGGTGGCTGCAGGAGCACGGCGCCACGGTCACGGCTTGCAGCCACCTAGGCCGCCCCAAGGGGGCGCCCGACCCGCAGTACTCGATGGATCCGGTGCGGGCTCGCCTCGCCGAGCTCGCACCGGGCGTCGAGCTGCTGGAGAACCTCCGCTTCGATGCGGGGGAGACCGGCAACGACCCGGCCTTCGTGGCCAAGCTGGTGGCCGGCCAGGACCTCTACGTGAACGATGCGTTCGGTGCGTCCCACCGGTCCCACGCCTCCATCGTGGGGCCGCCCCAGACGCTGCCGTCGGCGGCCGGCCGGCTCCTGGAGAAGGAGGTCGAGGTCCTCCTCGGCGCCCGCAACGACCCGCGTCGGCCCTTCATCGCCATCCTCGGCGGGTCCAAGGTCTCCGACAAGCTGGGCGTCATCAACGCCCTGCTCGACGTGTGCGACGGGCTCATCATCGGCGGCGGCATGTGCTTCACGTTCCTCAAGGCGCAGGGCCACGCCATCGGCGCGTCGCTGTGCGAGGACGACCAGGTCGACACCTGCCGGGAGCTCCTGGCCAGCGGCGCCACCATCCACCTCCCGCACGACATCACCGGCCTCGGCCCTGGCGGCAAGATCGGCGATCCGTCGGCCGGGGGAGAGGTGCGCCAGTTCGGCAAGGACCTGCCCGACGGCTGGATGGGCCTCGACATCGGACCCGGCACCGCCGCCGAGTTCTCCGATGTCATCGGCGAGGCCCGCCAGGTCCTCTGGAACGGCCCGATGGGCGTGTTCGAGGATCCCCGCTTCGAGGCCGGCACCCGCACCGTGGCCGAAGCCGTGGCCGACTGCCGCGGCTTCACCGTCATCGGCGGCGGCGACAGCGCGGCGGCCGCCGCCCAGTTCGGCCTCGCCGACCAGATCGATCACGTCTCCACCGGCGGTGGCGCCTCGCTCGAGCTCATCGAGCAGGGCGACCTCCCCGGCCTCGCCGCCCTCCGCGGCGCCCCCAACGCATCCTGACCCACCAGACCAGGAGTCCCACCATGGCCAAGTCCACCCGTACGCCGCTCATCTCGGGCAACTGGAAGATGCACCACAACCACTTCGAGGCCATCCAGACGGTCCAGAAGCTGGCGTACCTGCTGCCCAAGGACGTCTACGAGGACGTCGACGTGTCCGTGCACCCGCCGTTCACCGACATCCGCTCGGTGCAGACGGTCCTGGAGGCCGACGACATCCCGATCAGCATCGGTGCGCAGCACTGCTACATCGAGGAGAAGGGGGCGTTCACCGGCGAGGTGTCGCCCGCCATGCTGGCGAAGCTGAACGTGGAGTACGTGATCGCCGGCCACTCCGAGCGCCGCGAGATCTTCGGTGAGACCGACGAGCTCATCAACAAGAAGGTGCACGCCATCTTCAAGTGGGGGATGACCCCGATCCTGTGCTGCGGCGAGACCGACGAGGAGCGCGAGGCCGGCGGCACCGAGGAGAAGGTGGCGGGTCAGGTCCGCGCCGGTCTGGCGGGGCTCACCAACGACCAGGTCGCGTCGATGGTGATCGCCTACGAGCCCATCTGGGCCATCGGCACCGGCAAGACCGCCAGCGCCGAGGACGCGCAGGAGACCTGCAAGCTGGTGCGCTCCGTGGTCGAGGAGGTGGCCGGTGCCGAGGCGGCCGCGCAGATCCGCATCCAGTACGGCGGTTCGGTGAAGCCGGCCACCGCCGCCGAGCTGATGGCGCAGCCCGACATCGACGGGGCACTGGTGGGCGGTGCGTCCCTCGTGGCCGAAGATTTCGCCGGAATCGTGGAGTTCCGCCAGCGGAACTGACGCTGCTGTCAGCTTCGCGTCGCCCCAGGTCAGGCCGTACGAGCCGCGGGGAACCAGCAAACAAACATGCCAAAAGGGTCAGCGACCCGACACACGCGTTTCACACGGGTACGTGGGAGAGGCGTTATGGTCGTTCTTCGGTGAACGCAGGGTGACCTGCGTCACCGTCTCTCCCCACCCTCAATTTGGTTCGCGCACCGGGATCCCGGGCGTGGGCTGCTCCCAGACATGGAGGCATGTGTATGGCAAGGCGATCGTTCAAGGCCGGTCTCGTCGCCGGCACCCTGGCGCTGGCGTTGATCGCCAGCGGCTGCGGTGACTCGAAGGAAAGCTCCAGTTCGACCACGAAGGCCGATAGCTCGAAGACGTCCGACGAGTTGGCCAAGACCGACTGCGGCAGCCTCGAGTACGACAAGGACGCGCCGAGCGGTGGCACCTTCACCGACTACGCGTACCTCTCGGACTCGGGTACCAACACCAGCTTCGACCCGGGTGCGGTCCAGACCCTCTCCGAGTCCCAGATCACCACGGCCCTCTTCGACGGCCTGACCGAGTTCGACTTCACCGAGAAGTGCGCGCCGAAGCTCAAGGGCCAGGTGGCCGAGAGCTGGGAGGCCAACGACGACGCCACCGAGTACACCTTCAAGATCAAGGACGATCAGGTGTTCTCCGACGGCACGCCGGTCCTCCCCTCCAACTTCAAGGCGGCCTGGGAGCGCAACGGCTCCGCTGAGCTCGCCTCGGCCTACGGCTACCTCGTCACCTACATCGAAGGTGGCGCCGAGCTGCAGGAAGGCACCACCGACGAGCTGAGCGGCGTGACCGCCGACGACGACGCCATGACCCTCACGGTCAAGCTGTCGGCCGCCAACGCCGACTTCCCGTCGATCGTCAGCCACCCGTTCTTCTCCCCGGCCAACACCAAGGACCTGGAGAAGGTCGGCAACACCACCGGCTGGGGCGACAAGGGCCTCACCATCGGCAACGGCCCCTTCGTGCTGGACACCGCCAACGACCAGGAGGTCGTGCTGACCCCCAACGACAAGTGGGCCGGCAACGTGTACGGCGACACCGAGGTCAAGCTCGACAAGCTGGTCTTCAAGCAGACCATCGACGTCGAGACCGCCTTCCAGGCCTTCGAGGCCGGTGAGGGCGACGACGCTCCGGTCCCGTCCGGCAAGTACCAGGACGCGCTCGACACCTACCCGAACAACTCCATCGTCGACCCGAACCTCGGCTCCTACTACTTCGACTTCGGTGCTGATGACCCGCAGGTCGGCGGCGAGGACAACGTGAAGCTCCGCCAGGCGATCTCCCTCGCCATCGACCGCGACGAGCTGAACACCAAGGTGTACGAGGACACCCGCACCATCTCCACCGGCCTCGTGCCGCCCGGCACCCCCGGGTACAAGGAGGGTCTGTGCGACTACTGCAAGCTCGACGTCGATCAGGCGAAGAAGCTCTACCAGGAGTGGCAGGACGAGGGTGGCAAGCTCACCGGTCCCATCAAGATCAACTTCAACGAGGGTGGCAGCCACGGTGACGTCGCCGCCATCATCCAGTCGAACCTGAAGGACAACCTGGGCATCGACACCGAGCTCGCCGGTGTGGCCGAGGACTACTTCAAGGTCGTCGCCGAGCCGGGTGGCTGCAACTTCTGCCGCTCCGGCTGGTACGCCGACTACCCGACGTACGGCAACTTCATGGTCGACCTGTTCTCCGCCGCCTCCATCGGTGGCAACAACTTCGGTCGCTTCGACGATCCGAAGTTCGAGGACCTGATCGCCCAGGCCCAGGCCGAGCCCGACGACGCCAAGCGCGGCGAGCTCTACAACCAGGCCGAGTCGTACATGCTGAACGACCAGACCGCGGCCGTGCCGCTCGTCTGGTACACGGGCAGCCAGGTGTTCCGCGACAGCGTGCAGAACTACGACCAGCCGCCCCTCGGCATCATGCTGTGGGAGCGCATCTCCGTCGGCGACGCCGCCGGAGGCTGATCCCCTGTAGCGGGTGACCAAGAGGGGGCCGGGCAGCGTTGCCCGGCCCCCTCTTGCCGCCTCCACGTCGTCGCCGGTCGTCACCGGTAGTCCCCCTGTATCCCGTGTCCAGCGATCCGAGGCCCGATGGGTTCGTTCCTCCTTCGCCGCACCTTGCAGCTGATCCTCGTGCTGTGGGGTGGGGCGACCCTCCTCTTCATCATCTTCAACGCGCTCCCCACCAACCCGGCGGAGCGGTTCGCGTCCGGTAACGGCAACCGGAACCCCAATCCGCAGGTCGTCGAGAACCTCGAGAAGAAGTTCGGCATCGACAAGCCGGTGCCCGAGCAGTACGTCGACTACATGACCGGCCTGCTGCACGGTGACTTCGGCAATTCGTACGTCAACAGCGAGCCGGTCTCCGACATCATCAAGCAGAAGCTGCCGCCGAGCCTCCGCCTCGCCTTCTGGGCGATCGTGGTGGAGTCCGTCATCGGCATCTCGGCCGGCGCCCTGTCTGCGAGGAAGCGGAACTCCGTCGGCGACTGGGTCACCACGCTCACCGCGGTGATCCTGAGCGCCATCCCCGTGTTCGTGCTCGCGTACCTCATCAAACAGGTGACCGGTGTGTACGCGTACCAGCACGACTGGCCGTCGTGGGCGAGCTTCCCCACCATCGGGTACGGGCCCAACGAGTACTTCCTGGGCATCATCCCGGTGAACGGCACCTGGAAGTACATGGTGCAGCCGGTGTTCGTGCTGGCCTCCGTGGGCACCGCCATCCTCGCCCGCATCACCCGGACCTCGATGCTCGAGACCATGCGCCTGGACCACGTCCGGACCGCTCGGGCCAAGGGCCTCACCGAGAAGAAGGTGATGAGCCGCCACGTGCGCCGCAACGCCATGATCCCGGTGGTCACCGTGATCGGCATCGACTTCGGCACCCTGGTCGGCGCCGCCATCCTCACCGAGACGGTGTTCAACCTGCCGGGCCTCGGCAGCACCATCGTCGCCGGTGCCAAGGCGTTCGACGCCCCGGTGGTGATGGGGCTCACCATCATCGTGACCCTCGTCTACGGCCTGGCCTCGATGGCCGTCGACATCTCCTATGCGTACTTCGACCCTCGCGTGAAGCTGGGGGATGACAGATGAGCGACCTGATCCACACCCTTCCCGCTGACGCGCCCGGTGGCCCGAACATCGACGCATCCCTGGCCGACGTCGGACCGAGCCGCTCGCTCGCCGGCGACGCCTGGAAGCGCTTCCGCCGCAACAAGCTGGCCATGTTCGGGCTGGTGCTCGTGGTCTTCCTGGCGGTGGTCTCGCTGCTCGGGCCGCTCGTGATGCAGGACCCGCTGCACCAGGGCGCGATCCCGAAGGAGCCGCCCACCACCCAGCACTGGTTCGGGACCGACCGCCTGGGCCGCGACATGATGGCCCGCATCGTCTACGGCATCCGGCTGTCGCTGTTCATCGGCATCGTCGTGACGCTCATCGAGACGTTCATCGGCATCCTGGTCGGGGCCGTCGCCGGCTGGCGCAAGGGC